>JBLHHE010000377.1:0-3300 GCA_047616465.1 Alphaproteobacteria bacterium | reverse complement strand
AGTACGCCATCGATAAATCGCGTTGGGTGAGCAGGGGCTTCGTCATCGCGATGGCGATCTTTCCCGGCTTGCCGGACTTGTGCATCTGCAACGAGTCGATATCGAGCTGGCTCAGCTCCCGTTTCTCAGCCATGACGCCTGACACTCCTGCGCGTGCGTGAATTATCGGCAATCAGCGTGACCCCGCCGCCCCCGCGTCGTCAAGCGCGGCCGAGGTGATGGGTGTCGGCCTTTAGGTGGATAGAGATTGCATATATCCCCCGCTTCTCTGTCGGCGTTGGCGTTCTGGTCGTATATGATGGCGGCGACATGTCTGAACCCCTTACCGATACTTCGGCCCCCCAACTGCGTGCCCCGGCGCCCGCGCAACCGTCTGCAGCGCCCGCGCGCACGGCGGCGGGCACGACGCCGATGTTTGCTCAGTGGCACGAGGCCAAGGCGGCCTATCCCGATTGTTTGCTGTTCTTTCGCATGGGCGATTTCTACGAACTGTTTTTCGACGACGCCGTTGCCGCCGCCGAGGCGCTGGACATCGCGCTGACCAAGCGCGGCCATCAGGACGGCACGCCGATACCCATGGCCGGCGTCCCCGTTCACGCCGCCGAACAATATCTGCCGAAACTGATCAAGGCCGGTCACCGGGTCGCGGTCTGCGAGCAGGTCGAAGACCCGGCAGAGGCGAAAAAACGCGGGGCCAAATCGATCGTGCGCCGCGAGGTCGTGCGCGTGGTCACCCCGGGCACTTTGAGCGAAGACGTGTTGCTCGATGCGCGCCAGCACAATTATCTGGCGGCGGTTGCGGTCTCGGGCAGTGAGTTGGGGCTGGCCTGGCTGGACATGTCGACCGGCGAAGTATGGCTGCAGCCCCTGGGCGCTCGCGAACACGCCGCCCTGAACTTGCCCGCCGCATTGGCGCGGGTGGCGCCGGGTGAATTATTACTGCCCGAGCCCCTGGTCGAAGAGCCGGCCTTGTTCGAGACCTGGGCCGAGCTGCGCGATGTATTGACGCCCCTGCCCGCCAGCCGGTTCGATTCAGCTAACGCGGAGCGCCGGCTCACCGATTATTACGGGGTCGCTACCCTGGAGGCGTTCGGTGCGCCGGGCCGGGCCGAGACGGCGGCGGCGGGCGCCTTGCTCGATTATCTAACGCTAACCCAGGTCGACCGTCTGCCACGTCTGGCGCGCCCCCACATGCTGCCGCCGCCGGGTGCGGCTGGCGGGGTCATGGAAATCGACCCGGCCACGAGGCGTAATCTTGAGCTGACGCAAACCTTGGCGGGGGCGCGCGCCGGGTCTCTGCTGGCGGTGATCGACCGAACGGTGACCGGCGCCGGCGCGCGGCTGCTGGCCGAGCGGCTCACCGCACCTTTGACCGATGTTGCCGTGATCGTCGGCCGGCTCGATCTGATTTCCTGTTTCATCGAAGCGCCGGGACTGCGCGACGATGTGCGTGACAGTCTTCGCGCCTGCCCCGATATTGAGCGTGCGTTGTCGCGTCTCGGCCTCGGCCGCGGCGGCCCGCGCGACCTCGCCGCCCTGCGGGTGGGTTTGTCCGGAGCCGGGATCTTGGCGGGGCACTTGGCCGGGGCGCCGGTCGAGTTGGCGCTATTGCGCGATCAGCTCGGTGTCCATGATATCCTGGTTGATCGCCTGGGCCGGGCGCTGGCCGATGCCCTGCCCCTGCAAGCGCGCGATGGCGGGTTCGTCGCCCGTGGATATTCGGGCGCCCTCGACGAGCAAAGCCAACTGCGCGATGCCAGCCGCCAGACTATCGCGCAGCTGCAAAGCCGCTACGCCGAAGAGACCGGTATCGCCGCGCTCAAGATCAAACACAATAATGTTCTGGGCTATTTCATCGAGGTAACGGCGCTGCACGGTGACAAGCTTATGGACGGCGGCAAGGAGGCGCTGGCCGAAGCGCACGGCCTGATCCACCGCCAGACCATGGCCAACGCCATGCGGTTCACCACGGTGGAGTTGTCGGATCTGGAAGACCGGATTTCGCGCGCCGGCGAGCGGGCGTTGGCGATCGAGCTGGAACTGTTCGACGACCTGACCGGCGAAGCGCTGGCCCGGGCTGACGACATCGCCAAAGCGGCGCGCGCCATGGCCGCGCTCGATGTGGCGTCCGGGTTGGCGGAACTCGCGGTGGTGCAACGCTATTGCCGGCCTAATGTGGACGACAGCGCTACATTTCGTATCGTCGAGGGCCGTCATCCGGTGGTCGAGGCCGCCCTGGAGGATGGCGCAGGCGCCTTCGTCGCCAATGATTGCGACTTGTCGGGTGACGAGGATAACGGCCGCCTGTGGCTGCTGACCGGTCCGAACATGGCCGGCAAAAGCACGTTTCTGCGCCAAAATGCGTTGATCGCGCTGCTGGCGCAGATTGGCTCGTTCGTCCCCGCCAACGAAGCCGATATCGGTGTCGTGGACCGTCTGTTCAGCCGGGTCGGAGCGGCCGACGATCTGGCGCGCGGCCGCTCCACATTCATGGTCGAGATGGTCGAGACGGCGGCGATCCTCAATCAGTCGAGCGAACGTAGTCTGGTTATCCTCGACGAGATCGGCCGCGGCACGGCAACTTTCGACGGGCTGTCGATCGCCTGGGCGACGATCGAATATTTGCACCACGAGAGCCGCTGTCGCACGTTGTTCGCCACCCATTTTCACGAGCTGACGAGCCTCGCCGCGCGCCTCGAGCAACTGGTTTGTCGCACGATGCGGGTCAAGGAATGGCAGGGCGATGTGGTGTTCATGCACGAGGTTGTGCCCGGCACCGCCGATCGCTCCTACGGTATTCACGTCGCGCGCCTGGCGGGATTGCCGAGCGCCGTTCTGGCCCGCGCCGAAGAGGTATTGGCGCTGCTCGAACAAGGCGACCAAGGCAACGCGTTGAGCCGCCTGTCGGACGATCTGCCGCTGTTCCATGCGGCGGCGCTGGGCGCGCGAGCGGGGGACAGCGTAGAACCCGAGGATCCGGTGCATAGCCTACTCGCCGGGACCAACCCCGACGAGCTGACGCCGCGCGCTGCGCTCGAACTTTTGTATCGTCTCAAGGCGGCGTTGAATGGCTAGAGTATTGCTGCGCCTGCTCCACTTCGCGGGATTTGGCGCGGTCGAACAGATCATGCACCATCGCAGTTTCCGCATTTATCTGATCGGTCATATTCCCAACGTCATCGGCGTATGGGTGGTTCGCGTGGCTATCGGCTGGCTGGGTTGGCAATTGACCGGATCGGCGTTTTGGTTGGGCGCGCTCGCCGCGGCTGACGCTCTGCCGGTGCTGGTGCTCGGCCCGCT
>JBLHHE010000376.1:0-3300 GCA_047616465.1 Alphaproteobacteria bacterium | reverse complement strand
CGACCATGGCGAGCAGGCTGTGGCTGGTCCAATAGGCGTTTTCGCGGACATAGTCGCCCTTGTCGATGCGGAAGACCTCTTGCAGAATTTTCAGATCGTGGGGGATGTTGAAGACGTCCGACGTATCTTGATAACCAAACAGATAGTAAAAATTGTCGAAGCCGGTTCAGGTGATCGACGACAGGCACAGCGAACACGGCTCGTGCGTGGCCACAAAGATACAATCACGGGTCGCCGGGCGCTGGTCCGCTGGCATCTCGTAGAACTTCGTGAGCGTGTGGACCTCGCCATGCCAGAGCGGGTTTTCGGTCTCGTGGTTCGATGCCGCGACCACAAGAGACAGGTCGTCCTTACGCAGGATCGCGGCGCCGAAGACCTTGTCGCCGATGGCCACGCCGGCGCGGGTCAGGGGTACGATGCCGCCTTCGATAACGCCTAAAATGCGCTCGACGATATCCTGATTATTTACATCCATAATCTAATATATCTGATTGATTTTACGTACTATTCCCACTCAATCGTGCCCGGTGGCTTCGATGTGACGTCGTACACCACCCGGTTTATGCCGCGCACCTCGTTGATGATGCGCGTCGCCACGCCGGCGATGAATTCATGGTCGAACGGGTAGCTGTCGGCGGTCATGCCATCGGTCGAGGTGACGGCGCGCAGCGCACACACGAAATCGTAGGTACGCGCGTCCCCCATCACGCCGACGGTGCGCACCGGCAGCAGCACGGCGAAGGCCTGCCAGATGGCGTCGTACAGCCCGGCTTTGCGAATTTCATCGAGATAGACCGCATCCGCCTTGCGCAGGATTTCGATCTTGGCGGGTTCGATCTCGCCGGGCAGCCGGATCGCCAGGCCGGGGCCCGGAAACGGGTGGCGGCCGACGATAATCTCGGGGATACCCATCTCGCGGCCCAATTCGCGGACTTCATCCTTGAACAATTCGCGCAACGGCTCGACCAGCTTCATGTTCATGCGCTCGGGCAGGCCGCCGACATTATGGTGCGATTTTATGGTCGCGCTGGGGCCGCCGAACGAGCTGACCGATTCGATGACATCGGGATAGAGGGTTCCCTGGGCCAGGAACTCGGCGCCGCCGATTTTCGCCGCTTCTTCCTCGAACACGTCGATAAACGCGCCGCCGATAATTTTGCGCTTTTGTTCCGGATCGCTGACCCCGGCGAGTTTACCTAAAAACATTTCCGACGCATCGCGGGTGATCAGAGAAATGTTGAAACGCTCGCGGAAAACCCGGTCGACATCTTCCGCCTCGCCTTGGCGCAGGAGCCCGTGATCGACGAATATGCAGGTGAGTTGGTCGCCGATTGCCTGATGGATGAGAACCGCCGCGACGGCGCTATCGACCCCGCCGGACAGGCCGCAGATCACCTTGCCGCTGCCGACCTGCTCGCGCACCCGGGCGATTTCGGCATCGCGGAACGCGGCCATGGTCCAATCGCCGCCGCAGCCGGCCACACGGTGGACGAAGTTTGCCAACAGCTTGGCCCCGTCGGGCGTGTGCGCCACTTCGGGGTGGAACTGCACGCCGTAGAATTTATGCGCATCGTCGGCGATGGCGGCGAACGGCGCCCCCTCGCTGGTGGCGACCACACGAAACCCCGCGGGCAGCTCCGTCGCCCGGTCGCCATGGGACATCCACACCTGATGCTGCCCGCCCGGCTGCCACACGCCCTCGAACAATTGGCATTCGCCGGAGACCGAGAGCACGGCGCGGCCGAATTCCTGATGGTCCGACGCCTCGACGCGCCCGCCCAGTTTGTCGCACATGATCTGCTGGCCATAGCAGATGCCCAGCACCGGCAGGCCGCAGTCGAAGACCACCGGATCGACATCGGGGGCGGCATGTTCGATGACGCTCGCCGGACCGCCGGACAGGATAATCGCTTTCGGCCCAAACCGTTCGATCAGGCCCGCATCGATGCGGTGACAGGGGTGAATTTCGCAATAAACGCCAGATTCCCGAACCCGCCGCGCAATCAATTGCGTCACTTGCGAGCCAAAATCGACGATCAGAATTTTATCGGAGATGGGGAGTTCGGTTGCCATAGCGCTTGATAGCCGATTCTGCGGGCGGCTGCACTAGGGGCTAGCGCCGAAAACGAGATTTGCGCCTGCAGTCAGCCCGGACAAAACTGCTATACTCGGCCACACCAACAACCAGCCAAGAAACAACTGGCGAAAAATAATGCTGGATGGAGCAGAAGAAGACCTATTGGTCGCCACGGACCGCTGGCTTGCCGACTTCGAGCAGGCGCTTGGCGGAGCCGACCCCAAATCGGTCGAATCACTGTTTCACCCCGACGGCTACTGGCGCGACCTGCTGGCCTTTACCTGGCATGTGCAGACGGTCGGTGGCGCCGAAAACATCGCCGCAGCCCTGCAGACCCACGCCGCAAGCGCCGCAGCCTCCGGCTTTAAAAGGGATGAGCACCGCACGCCGCCACGCCGCGTCACCCGGGCCGGCACCGAAATCATCGAAGCCATAATTTGCTTCGAGACCGCTTACGGCAAGGCCGAGGGGGTGCTGCGCCTTGTCCCCAACGCTGACCAAGGCCTGCTGCAAGCCTGGACCCTGCTCACGGCGCTCGACCAGATCGCCGGCTTCGAGGAGGCTACCGGCACGGCGCGGCCCTCGGGCGAATCCTATTCACGGGATTTTCACGGGCCCAACTGGCTCGACCAGCGGCAGGCGGCGATCGCCTATGGGGACAGGGAGCCGGAGGTTTTGGTCGTCGGCGGCGGACAGGCCGGGCTTTCGATCGCCGCGCGCCTCACGCAGCTGGGCGTCGACACCCTGATCATCGACCGCGGAGAGCGCGTCGGCGACAACTGGCGCAAGCGCTATCACGCGCTGACCCTGCACAATCAGGTGCACGTCAACCACCTGCCCTACCTGCCGTTTCCGCCGAACTGGCCGACCTATATTCCCAAGGACAAGATCGCCAGCTGGTTCGAGGCCTATGCCGAAATTATGGAACTCAATTTCTGGACCGGCACCGAATTCGGTGGCGCGGTTTACGACGCGCAGGCCGAGAGATGGTCGGTCGAGCTGAAACAGGCGGTAGGTAAAACCCGCCAGATCCATCCGCGTCACATCGTCATGGCGACCGGTGTCAGCGGCATTCCCAATCTGCCGGATATTGCCAGCCTGCCGGACTTCGCCGGCGCCGTCATGCATTCCAGCGGCTATGACAGCGGCGAAGAATGGGCCGGCCGCAATGTGATCATCCTGGGCACCGGCAATAGCGGCCACGATATCGCCCAGGACCTGCA
>JBLHHE010000375.1:0-3301 GCA_047616465.1 Alphaproteobacteria bacterium | reverse complement strand
GCAGGACGCGCAGCACTTCGGTCTGGCGTGAATCGACACGAATAGCGCTGCCAAGCGCATCCATCACGTCGATGGATTCGGTTTTCGTCAACTCCCAGGGGCGTGACACGAAGGCATACGGTTTGGAAGTTAGGGCGCCGACCGGGCACAAATCGATGACATTGGCGCTTAGCTCGGAATCGAGCGATTTTTCGAGATAGGTGGTGATCTCGGCGTGCTCGCCCCGGCCCAGCATGCCCAGCTCGGGCACCCCGGCGATCTCGGTGGCGAAGCGCACGCAGCGGGTGCAGTGAATGCAGCGGGTCATGATCGTCTTGACCAACGGTCCCATATGCTTGTCTTTGACCGCTCGTTTATGTTCTTCAAAGCGCGAATGGTCGTGGCCATAGGCCATCGCCTGATCCTGCAAATCGCATTCGCCGCCCTGATCGCAGATCGGGCAATCGAGCGGATGGTTGATCAGCAGAAACTCCATGACGCCGTTACGCGCTTTTTGCACCATTTCGGAATCTGTTTTGATGTCCATACCCTCGCCGACCGGCAGCGCGCAGGAGGCTGCGGGTTTGGGCGGGCCGGGCGTTATTTCGACCAGACACATGCGGCAATTACCGGCGATTGACAGGCGTTCGTGATAACAGAATCGCGGTATTTCCTTGCCCGCCAGTTCGCAGGCTTGCAGCACGGTGATCCCGGCAGGGACTTCGAGTTCGGTGCCGTCGACAGTTATTTTCGGCATGACTTCCGCTCCCCTACCCTACTCAGCCGCCGCGGCGGCAACCGGCGACGGTTCGCCGGCGGCGGTTTTGCGCGCGAGAATGCGGCGTTCCAACTCGGGTCTGAAATGGCGGATCAATCCTTGCACCGGCCAGACCCCGCCATCGGCCAGGGCGCAGATCGTGTGACCCTCGATCTGCTTGGTCAGTTCCCACAGCATATCGATTTCGTCGATCTCGGCGTTGCCCGTCACCATCCGTTGCATCACCCGATAGACCCAACCCATGCCCTCGCGGCACGGCGTGCATTGTCCGCAGCTTTCGTGGCGATAGAAATGGCTGAGCCGGGCGATGGCCTCGACGATGTCGGTCGATTTGTCCATGACGATAACGGCCGCGGTGCCGAGGCCCGTATTGTGTTCACGCAGGCCGTCGAAATCCATCAGCACGCCGTCGCAAATATTTTTAGACAGGCACGGCGTCGACGAGCCGCCCGGAATCACAGCCTGCAAATTGTCCCAACCGCCGCGTACGCCACCGGCATGCTTGTCGATCAATTCCTTGAGGGGAATGCCCATGGCCTCTTCGACATTGCACGGATTGTTAACATGTCCAGAGATGGAAAAAATCTTAGTGCCGGTGTTGTTCTCTCGGCCAATACCGGCGAACCAGGAGGCCCCGCGCCGCAGGATCGTCGGTGCGACGGCAATGGTCTCGACATTGTTGACGGTGGTCGGGCAGCCATAAAGGCCGCAGGCGGCCGGGAATGGCGGCTTGAGACGGGGTTGCCCCTTCTTACCCTCGAGGCTTTCGAGCAGCGCGGTTTCCTCGCCACAGATATAGGCGCCGGCGCCGCGGTGCAGGTAGACGTCGAACTGCCACCCGGAGCCGCAGGCATCTTTGCCGATAAGCCCTGCCTCATAGGCTTCCGCGATCGCCTGGCTAAGATTGGAAGCCTCGCTGAAAAATTCGCCGCGAATATAGATATAGGCCGCATGGGCGCCCATCGCGAAACCGGCAACTAAACAGCCTTCGACCAGCGTGTGGGGATCGTAGCGCAGAATTTCGCGATCCTTGCAGGTGCCCGGTTCGGATTCGTCGGCATTGACGACCAAATAGTGAGGACGTCCATCGCGTCGTTCTTCGGGGGGCATAAACGACCATTTGACGCCGGCAGGAAATCCGGCGCCGCCGCGTCCGCGTAGGCCCGATTCCTTCATTTCCTCAACAATTTTTTCCCGTCCGCGCTCGAGAATCGCCTTGGTGTTGTCCCAGATGCCGCGCCGCTGCGCGCCTTCCAGACGCCAATCGTCCTGACCGTAGAGGTTCTTGAAGATGCGGTCTTTATCAGCCAGCATCAATCGGCTCCTATGCCTGTGAGGCTGGTGAGGCCTGCCGCCGGTTCCGAGCCGGCGCGCCCGGCCTGCGACCCGGCAGCCGGCGTTTCGCCGCGCTTGAGGGCCTCTAGAACCGTGCGGAAGTTCTCCGCCGTCAGATCTTCGTAATACTGATCGTTGATTTGCACCATGGGCGCATTGCAGCAGGCGCCCAGGCATTCGACCTCGACCACTGTAAACACACCATCGTCGCTGGTTTGCCCCAGGCCACAACCGGTGACCTCTGTCGCCACTTCGCGCAAATCGTCGGAGCCCCGCAGCCAGCACGGTGTCGTGCGGCAAAGCTGGACGAAGTTTTTACCGACCGGCTCGAGATTGAACATGGAATAGAAGGAGGCGACTTCGAGGACGCGAATTTTAGCCATGCCGAGGCGTCCGGCGACGTGTTCTAGCGCCGGCGTCGGCAACCAGCCGCCACATTCGCGCTGCGCCAGATCGAGCAACGGGATCACCGCGCTTTGCTGGCGGCCTTCCGGGTAGCGCGCGATGATTTCGTCGCAGCGGGCCTTGCCGGCTTCAGAAAATTCGAAACTTTCGATATCGCTCACCGGTCGACCTCGCCAAATACAATATCCAGACTGCCGATAACCGCGGGAACGTCGGCCAGCATGTGTCCTCGGGTGAGGAAGTCCATCGCCTGCATGAAGGCAAAACCTGGCGCGCGTATCTTGCAGCGGTAAGGACGGTTGGTTCCGTCGGAGACCAGATACACACCGAACTCGCCCTTCGGCGCCTCGACCGCCGTATAGGTCTCGCCGGCGGGCACGTGGTAGCCTTCGGTATAGAGTTTGAAATGATGGATCAGCGCTTCCATCGACTGTTTCATCTCGCCGCGCCGCGGCGGCGTGATCTTGTGGTCGTCGGAAATCACCGGACCGTCCGGCATATCGTCGAGGCACTGGCGCATGATCCGCAGGCTTTCGCGCATCTCGGCGACCCGCACTAAATAACGCGCGTAACAGTCGCCGGTCTTGCCCACGGGTATGTCGAAGTCGACACGGTCGTAGACGTCGTAGGGTTGCGACTTGCGCAAATCCCACGCCAGCCCAGAGGCGCGCAGCACCGGCCCGCTCATGCCCCAATCCTGGGCTTCATCGCTTGTAAGGATACCGATATCGACGGTGCGTTGGCGGAAAATGCGGTTGCCGGTCAGCAACTCTTCCATATCGTCGATAAACTTCGGAAAGGTGT
>JBLHHE010000374.1:0-3303 GCA_047616465.1 Alphaproteobacteria bacterium | reverse complement strand
TCGGGTCTGGCGCGTACCAAAGTCGGTATCACCGACTTTAACTTCTTTATCCAGACCGACGCGGCCATCAATCCAGGTAATTCTGGCGGCGCCTTGCTGCGCATGGATGGCAAGTTGGCGGGTGTCAATACGGCGATCTTCAGCCGCAGTGGTGGCAGCCAGGGGATCGGCTTCGCGGTTCCAGCGAATATGGTGCGTACCGTGATCGCCGGCGCGGGCGGGGCAGGCCGGCTGCAACGCCCCTGGTTGGGCGCAGATATGCAGGATGTTACGGCGGAAATAGCCGAAGCGATCGGTTTGGCACGGCCCACGGGGGCGCTCGTTGCCGAGTTGCATGCCGACGGCCCGGCGCGGCGCAGCGGCTTACGGGTCGGCGATATCATTACCAAGATAGACGGTCAGCGGGTCGACGATATGGAGAGCCTGGCGTTTCGCATTGCGACCGGTGAAATCGGGGCGACGGCGGACCTCTCGGTGATGCGCCCCAATGGCGATGTGAGGATTAGCCTACCGCTTGAGGTGCCGCCCGAAATACCGCCCCGCGAGGAGACCCTGTTGAGCGGTGCTCAGCCGATTGCCGGCGCCACTGTTGTCAATCTATCGCCGGCCGTTGCCGAGGAGCGTGGTTTGAGCCGCCTGGTGGTTGGCGTGGTGATCATCGATGTAGCGCGCGCAAGCCCGGCTTCACGGCTTGGATTTCGCCCGGGCGATATCGTGCTGCGGGTCAACGATACGGAAATCGGAGCGGTCGCAACCTTATTGCGGGCTGTGGAAGCCAGCCCCGATGCCTGGAGGTTGGCAATTGGGCGCGGCCACCAGCGATTGACCATCACGGTGCCCGGATGAGCGGTTCCGACCAGCAGCCAGAGCTATTTGCCGGCCAAGCGTACCGGCCGCTGGCGGACCGGCTTCGGCCCACCGTGTTGGCGGAAACGGTGGGACAGGACCATTTGTTGGGTGCTGAAGGGCCGATCGGGCGTATGGCGGCTCAGCGGCGCGTCGCCAGCATGATCTTATGGGGCCCGCCGGGCTGCGGAAAAACCACGATTGCGCGTCTCCTCGCCGATGTATCCGATGCCGAATTCGAGCCGTTATCCGCGGTTTTTTCCGGGGTGGCGGATCTGCGCAAAATTTTTGAACGGGCCAAGGCGCACCGTGCGGACGGGCGCGGGACTTTGCTGTTTATCGATGAAATTCATCGCTTTAACCGCGCTCAGCAGGATGGCTTTCTGCCCTATGTCGAGGACGGTACGGTGATACTGGTCGGGGCGACCACTGAAAATCCATCTTTTGAGATCAATGGGGCATTGCTGTCACGCTGTCAGGTGTTCGTTTTGCATCGCATTTCCGATGCTGGTCTCGAAGATCTACTCGCTCGGGCCGAAGCCGAGGAAGGGCGCAAGCTACCCCTCGATGACGCCGCCCGAGAGGCGCTGCGGGCCATGGCCGACGGCGATGGACGCTATGTTTTGAACCTGGCCGAAGAGCTGTTTTTGTTGCCGGAAGACCCGTTGCTCGATACCGCCACGCTGGCGGAAAGGGTGCAGAAACGGGCGCCGCTATACGATAAAGGACAAGAGGCGCACTACAATCTAATCAGCGCGCTGCACAAATCGATCCGCGGGTCCGATGCCGATGCGGCGCTGTACTGGCTGGCGCGCATGTTGGCCGGGGGAGAGGATCCCCGCTTCATCAGCCGCCGCCTGACGCGCGCGGCGATCGAGGATATTGGGCTAGCCGATCCCCAGGCTTTGACTCAGGCTCTGGCGGCCTGGGAGGCTTATGAGCGCATCGGCAGCCCGGAAGGCGAGTTGGCCCTGGCCCAATGCGTGCTTTATCTCGCAACCGCGCCCAAATCGAACGCAGCCTATAAGGCGTTCGGCGCGGCCATGCGCGAGGCCAAGCAATCGGGGTCGCTAACGCCCCCCAAGCACATCTTGAATGCCCCGACCCAACTGATGAAGGATATCGGCTACGGCGACGGCTACGCCTATGATCACGCCACCGAAGAAGGGTTCTCGGGCCAAGACTATTTCCCCGATGAATTGGCGCGGCAGAAATTCTATGAGCCGGTCGATCGGGGCTTCGAGCGCGAAATCACCAAACGGCTGGCCTATTGGCAACGCCTGCGCGATCGCGGTGGGGCGGATGGTGCCCCTGAGGGGGGTGGCGAATGATCCCTCTGTTAATCTTGTTCCGCACGGTTGGTACCGTTAGTTTCCGGCCATGAAACTTGTTCTTGCCATAGCACTTGGCGGCGCCATTGGCGCCGTCGGCCGCCACTACGTTTCGGTCGCCATGACCCTTCTGGTGGGGCACGGTTTTCCGTGGGGGACGTTGGTCGTCAATATTGTCGGTTCCTTCGCCATGGGCGCCTTAATCGAGACGATGGCGCTGGTCTGGTCGCCGTCTTTGGAGATGCGGGCGCTGTTAACCGTTGGTGTGCTCGGCGCGTTCACGACGTTTTCGACCTTTTCGCTCGATGTCGCCACGATTTATGAACGGGGCACGCCGCTGGTGTTGGCCGTCTATGTGGCGTCCTCGGTCGCTCTATCGATACTTGCGCTGTTCGCCGGGTTGCGCCTGATGCGGCTGGTCCTGGCATGACCCTAGACACCGATACCGGGATACCGTCGGTTCGCCACTTGGATATTGGCGCCGATGATGAGGCCGTGCGGTTGGACCGATGGTTACGCCGCATCCTTCCCGATGTCCCCTATGGCCAATTGGCAAAATGGTTGCGCACCGGACAGATACGTGTCGACGGTCGGAGGGCCAAACCGGGCCAGCGCCTGTCAGAAGGACAGACCGTTCGCTTGCCGCCGGTCTCTGCACTAGCAAAGAAACCTGCCACCGTCGCTTCTCCCGCGGCGGCCATAACAGTTGACCCGGCTCAAGCTGCCGAATTGCAGGCGCGGGTTTTGTTTCGCGACGATGCGATCATTGCGCTGAACAAGCCCAGCGGTCTGGCGGTTCAGGGCGGCAGCAAGACACCGCGCCATCTCGATGGCATGCTCGATGCGTTGCGCTTTGACGGGCCGGAGAGGCCGCGCTTGGTGCACCGGTTAGACAAAGATACCAGCGGCGTGCTGTTGTTGGCCCGCAACGCCGTGACAGCGCGCCAGTTGACCGCCCAGTTCCGCGAACATGACGTGGTAAAGGTTTATTGGGCATTGGTTGCCGGGGTTCCCACCCCCAACGAAGGTCAGGTGGATATTGCCTTGTTGAAAACCCCGGGGCAGGGGGGCGAGAAAATGCGTCCCGCCCAAGAGGGAGGGCAAAGCGCTATCACGCGCTATGCCG
>JBLHHE010000373.1:0-3307 GCA_047616465.1 Alphaproteobacteria bacterium | reverse complement strand
GGTAGCGGGCTCTATATCCTATTGCACGAGAGGTCTCGACGCAGATCGTGAACCAGGAGATACGCGTGTAGCGCGCCGCTACGCGCTTATCAGCAACGCGCGTTCGGCTTCGACTTCCGCGCTGATATCGCGCCACATAACCATGACCGCCGGTTGTCCCTGCCAGACGAACGGAGCGCCGGAACCCTCGCAATGGAAGTAGCTTCCATCGAAACGCCGCCGGCGTACCTTTATTGCTGGTGCAGAGGTTTCCATGTCTTCCGTCATCATGGCCCGATTGTTTAGCACCAAGTGCTGATCCTCGGGATGAACGAACGACATCATCGTCTCATAGAGAAGATCGGCTTCGCTTTCGGCGCGGAACATCTTTGTGGCTGTGGGGTTGGCGTAGACGATCCTATCCTCGACCCGGATCAAAATGGCGACCGGCGAAAGATCGGCGATGCGCCGGTAACGTGTTTCGCTTTTGCGCAAGCGCTCTTCTGCTTCAATCTGGGCGGTGATGTCGCGGCGAATAACCATTACCGCGGGCTGCCCCTGCCAGATATGGTCGGTCCCCCTGCCTTCGGTCATGACGTAGGTTCCGTCAACGCGGCGCATGCGCGCTCGGGACGGCGACGGGGATAAGCCAGGTGTCTCAGCTATTTCAGCCCGCTTGCCCAATATTAAATTATGATCGCCGGGATGGTAGAACGAGAGCATTGGCGCCCCCAGAAGTTCTATCTGGCTTCCTGCGCGAAGCAGATTAGCGGCGGCCGGACTTGCATAGACAATTTTTTCTCTGGCATACACGAATATCGCGTCCGGTGAATTTTCCGCGATTGATCGATAGCGCTCCTCGCTCTCAAGCAGCGCAGTTTCTGTTTTTACGATTTCGGTTAGATCGACGTGAGAGACAACCAGATGTCCGTTTTCGCTGTAGCGTTCACGGCGCTGAATCCACACGCCGCCTTCATATTCCGTAATGTTGGTCTCGTCCTCCTCGTCGAGATTAGGGTCGGTGCGTAGTTTTATCCACTGCTCGATCGAGATGTTACCGTTTGCAACCAGGACTGCTTGACGACCGTGTTTAAGCGGTTCGGCGCGAGCTGTGCCGCGGCAAAGCAACTCCTGCGGAATTTTCATAAGTTCAGCGTATCGCTTATTCCAAGAAACTAAACGGTCTTGGTCGTCGAATACGGCGTAAGACTCGGTCGCCTCTGACAGCTCCAGCCAATCGCCGCGCGCCGCTTCAAATTCATCGGAGAGCCGCTTATTGTCGAACTCGGCCTTCAGGACCGACAATAACTGCGCATGCGCAGTGCGGGCGGAGTTCAGAATTACGCCGAGCAGCACGATAGCGAGGAGGCCGAGGGTGACTTCGGTCTTATCTCCACTCATAAGCCAAAACCCGATAAACGGCGTGAAGGTCAATATAATGAAGCCATAAACTGCGGCCGAAATAGCCGCCATGGTACTGATGCTGCCGACGGCTACTGCTGCAACGGCGATGGTGGTAAAGAATTCGAGCGATTGTGGCAGGTAGAAATTACTGAAGACCGCAAGCACGCCCCACATTGCGCCTGCAACAATTTTCCAGGCGATGGCCTCTACAATGAGCTTGTGCGCTTTGATCGCGGAATCGTCGACCCTCTGGAGGGATTTCCACCGGGCCATAGACAGCAGGGCCACAAGGGCTTGCGCCACAGCCCACGGGATCAAAATAGCGCTCGGAACGTGGTCCCAGATAATAATCGTAATAGCGAGGGCGACCGCGATAGTTGCGAGCGCACTGGCGCGTTTGTGCGATGCGAAATGCGCGACCAACGCGGCGTCGAACTCTTTAGGGGCCGATATTTCCCCCGAAATATTTGCAACGCTGCTCACGCCCGAACCTGCCGATTACCAATGCTCACTAGCTCGTGCACACCATAGTGCGGCATGGTTAAGGGAAAGTTGAGATTTCTTAAGCTTGCCTTTAGGTCTCGCGGAAATGGCGGTGAAGGGTCTAGGCGTCGTAGGTATTCGATAATGTGCCGATACCGTCGATGACGACATCGATGGTCGCGCCCGGTTTCATCGGCAGGGCGCCGGGGCCGGTGCCGCAGGCGATCAGGTCGCCGGGGTTCAGCGTCATGGCCTGGGAGAGGTGGCTGACGATCTCCGCCGGCTGCATAAACAAATCGCTCACCGGGTAGTTTTGCCGTTCGCGCCCATTCAACTCGGCGCGGATCGTGGCGCCGGAAACATCGGTGTCGGTCGCAATCGACGGCCCAAAGGCGCCGAAGGTGTCGAACCCCTTGGCCCGCGCCCATTGTGGAAAGCTGGGGTCGGCCTCGAGAAGTTGCAGCGCGGTCACATCGTTGACGCAGGTGTATCCGAAGATCGCACCCGCCGCTTCGGCCCGATCCGCGTCCTTGCAGGGGCGGCCGATGACGATACCGAGTTCGGCTTCGTAAATGACCCGCCCGTCATAAGAGGCTGGTTTGCGGATGACCCCGCCGGCCGCCAGGTACGTGTTCGCCGCCTTGATGAAGAACAGCGGATATTCCGGTTGATCGAGGCCCTGCTTTTCGGCCGCCGAGCGCGAGTTGTTCCACAGCGCAATCAGTTTGCTGGGCACGCAGGGGGTCAGCAGTGTCATATCTGCTAGGTCGACTTTTTCTCCGGTCGCTGTTGCGCCGGCGAACATGTCGCCCTCGCAGACCGCGATCGTCTCGCTCTCCAGCGTGCCGAACCCGGCCTCGCCGTTATCTTCGAAGCGTACCCAATGCGCCATCTTGTCCCCCGTTTTGGTTTCGCACAGACTTAGCCTTTTGGGCGCCATTCTTCAAACCCCCCGCGCGGTGCCGGTGTGGGCTTCCCCTCGGGCGAAAAATGGGCGAGTAAAGGTCATGCGAAATTTTGAAATGCCCGGCCGTTCGGCGGCTTATGGGGCAAACGGCATGGCCGCTACATCCCACCCCCGCGCCACCCTGGCGGCGCTCGATATTCTGCGTGATGGCGGAAATGCCGTCGATGCCGCGGTTGCCGCGATCGCCGTTCACTCGGTTGTCGAGCCGGCGATGACCGGAATCGGCGGCGACTGTTTCGCCCTCTATGCCCCGGCGGGCGGCGACATCGTCGCCTATAACGGTTCCGGCCGCGCCTGCGGCGGCGCCACGACGCAATGGTATCTCGAAAACGGTATCACCGAGATCGACGCCCACAGCGCCCATGCCGTGACCGTGCCCGGCGCGGTCGAGGCGTGGTCGCGCCTGGTGCAAGATCATGGCACCAAAGAGCTTGGCGACTTGTTGAGCACCGCCATCGAACTGGCGGAGACCGG
>JBLHHE010000372.1:0-3313 GCA_047616465.1 Alphaproteobacteria bacterium | reverse complement strand
CGCTATCGTAACATTACGTGATAAGGCAGCGCTTGCCGCCTATGGACCCAATCCCGACCACCAGGCCGCGCTGGCCGCGGCGGGCCCCATGGTGGCCAGCATTATTATCGCGGATTTCGAGCCAAGCTAGGCAGTTACGCCCTTGCGCAGACGCGCAGCGCCGTCCCGACGCGCCGCCTACCCCTCTAACCGCCGGGCGAAACTTAGTTCGTGGCCGTCTGGGTCGGCCAAGTGGAAATAGCGCTCGCCCCAGGTTGCGTCCTGGGGCGCGGCTTCAGGCGTGAACCCCGCCGCCAGCGCGCGGGCATACAGGGCGTCGACATCGTCGACGTAAAAAATCGCCCGCCCCCACCATGATACGGACGCCTCTTTTGGGGCCACAATCACGTTGAGAAAGCTGGAGCCGGCGGCAAAGCTGGTGAGTTCGGCATCGTCGCCGCCATACAGCATTTCGAACCCCAACGCCCGATAGAACGTGATCGCCCGCGCCATATCACGGGTGGCGAGCGTGACCGCGCTTAAGGATTCGATCGGCGAGGTCACGACTTCAGCAGACCGCAACCGGCGCCTTCGTCTCGGCCGATCTAATGATGGCTTCGAGCACCGCGACCACGTGCACGGTCTGGTCGTGGGGTATCGGATAGGGCGCCCGGCCCTCAACGGCATCGGCGAAGGCCTCAAGCTCGGCGGTCAAGGCGTCGCTTTCCATATCGTAATCGCCGAACCCGAGGCTTTCGGGCTCGCCCTCGAACGGCAGAATGTCGAGATGATTGTACGATCGGTCGCTGATCACCACGGCCGCACCGGTACCATGAACTGTAAAGCGCAGATCTGGGCGCGCGGCCACCAAAGCAGCAATGTAACCGGTCATGCCATTGTCGAACTGGAGCAGCACAGAGGTTGTATCATCGACATCGGCATCGACGGCCCGGTGAACGCTGTGGCAGTAGACCGACGCAACATTACCGAACAAATCGACCATGCCATCGACCAGATGTATGCCCAAAGGGGTCATGCCACCGGCTGGCCATTCCTCGCGGCTGAGGTGCCAATCGCCCGGCGGCAGCAAAAGACCTGCCGGAACGGACTCGGTCGCCTCCACATGTAAAATCGTTCCCAACGCCCCTGCGGCTAAACGGTTGCGTAACTCCCCGATCGCGGGATGAAAACGGCGGCAATGGCCGACCGCGATTTGAACACCGGCGGCGGTGGCCGCCGCAATGGCGCGCTCGGCGTCGACCTTGTTCAAGGAGAACGGCTTTTCGCAAAAGATGTGTTTGCCTGCCGCCGCCGCGGCAAGCATTTGATCGGCATGCAACGAGTGAGGCGTGGCCAACACAACGGCGTCTATATCGCCCTCGGCGAGCATGCTCTCATAGCTGTTAAACAAAGTGAGCCCGTTCTCGGCGGCATAGTCCGCCACCTTATCGGGATGACGCACGGCGCCCGCTGTGAAAGAAATCGAACCGCTCTTGCCCTGAACGGAACTGACCAGATTTTGTCCCCACCTGCCCAGTCCCGCGATGCCTGCCTTGATCATGCTACCGATCCTGTGTTGCGAGAAACTATCTTAGCAGAGTTCACATATGTCTCGGCAATCGCGAAGCCGCCAATTCCTTCAGGCGACCTGCACCGGCTTCCGCGTTTCGGCCGAGCGGATGATCGCGTCGGTAACCGCGACGACATGGACGATCTGGTCGGGCGAAACCGGAAATGGCGCCCGGCCCTCGACGGCATCGGCAAAGGCCACCAGTTGGGCCTTCAGGGTCTCCGTATCCATATCGTAGTCGCCAAAATCGATAATCTCCGCCTCGCCTTCCAGCGGCGTAAATTCCAGATGATTGTACGAACGTGGCCTGATTTCCGCGTTGCCGGCAGATCCATAAACGGCGAACCTGTTGTCCGCCCGGGCGGCAAGCAGGGTCGACAAAAACCCGGTCATGCCGTTGGCGAATTCTATGAGTACCGCCGTGGTATCGTCGATGTCGGCGGCCACGACACGGCGAACGGCGTGGCAGTAAACCGATGCGATCGGACCAAACAGTTCCACCATATGATCTATCTGATGGACCCCCATCGGGGCGATTCCGCCGGCTGGCCATTCAACACGGTTGAAGCGCCAATCGTCAGGCCCCAACCACAATCCCGCCGGGATCGCCGCCATTGCTTCCACATGAAGGGGCGTGCCCAACGCACCCGCCGCGAGGCGGTTGCGCAACTCGATCATCGCGGGATGAAAGCGGCGATTATAGCCCACCGCAATCTGCACGCCGGCGTCGGTGGCGGCCGCGACCGCGCGCTCGGCATCGGCCCTGTTCATCGTGAACGGCTTTTCGCAAAATACATGCTTGCCCGCCGCCGCCGCCGCAACGATCTGCTCGGCGTGGATCGAATGGGGGGTCGCCAGCACCACCGCGTCGATATCGGCGGCGTCGAGCATCGCATCGAGGCTATCGAACAGGGTGAGCCCTTGCGCGCTGGCGAACTCGGCCACCTTGTCGGGGTGGCGCACGGCGCCGGCGGTGAACGAAATCGGCGTGCCCTTACCTTGCACGGCGCGGACTAGATTTTGCCCCCACCAGCCCAGCCCGGCGATACCCGCTTTAATCACTGTGCCGGCCTCGAACCGCGGCCTCAGGCGATCTGGACCGGCGCCTTCGTCTCGGCCGACTTGATAATAGCTTCCAGAACCGCGACCACATGGATGATCTGGTCTTGCGGTATCGGATAGGGCGCGCGGCCTTCGACAGCGGCGGCGAAGGCCTCAAGCTCGGCGTTCAAGGCGTCACCTTCAATATTGTAGTCGCCGAAGTCGATGTTCTCGGGCTCGCCTTCGAACGGCAAGATCTCCGCGTGATTATAGGAACGCGGGCTCATGGTGAACTGCGCTGCGGTGCCATGAACTGAAAAACGCAGGTTCGGGCGCGCCGCAACCATGACCGCGATATAGCCGGTCATACCGCTATCGAATTGGAGCAGAACCGATGTGGTGTCGTCGATGTCGGCTTCGACCACCCGGTTGACGCTTTGACAGTACACCGAGGCGACGGTGCCGAACAAATCGACCATGCCATCGATCAGATGAATGCCCATGGGCGTCATGCCGCCGGCCGGCCACTCCGCGCGATCGAAGCGCCAATTGTCCGGTGGCAGCATCATGCCCGCCGGTACGGACTCGGTGGCCTCCACGTGCAGCGGCGTGCCCAGACTGCCGTCCGCCAGGCGAATGCGTAATTCAGCCATCGCGGGGTGAAAGCGCCGGTTATGGCCGACCACCACCTGTACGCCGGCGGCGTTGGCCGCCGCGACAGCG
>JBLHHE010000371.1:0-3330 GCA_047616465.1 Alphaproteobacteria bacterium | reverse complement strand
TGGAGGGTTGCCGTTTTCGATTGCATGCGGCGGCTGTTAGGAAATCTTAAGACGTTCGAACAAAGGCTAACGCAGTGATCGTTTCACCTTTAGGACGATCGGCATTACATTCGGGCACGATGCGTAAATTACTGACATTGTTAATCATAATTCTGACCACCAGCCTGGTGGTGATCCCCGTACAGCATGCCGCGGCGCAGTCGCGTGGCGGCGATTTGTCGGGCGCATTGGACCGATTGCAGAGCAATCCCCGCTATCAGGGCCGTATTATCGGCACCCAAATTCGCCGCACCGAACGCGGCGCCCTCTACGAAGTGCAAATCCTGCGCGCCGACGACCGTGTTATTGTCGTCTATATCGACCCGGCCACTGGCGGTGTCGTCGGCGATTCGGAACGGCGTAGCGGCAGCGATAATTCGTCGCGCGGGCGCGGCCGTGGCAAAAATTAAGCGAAGGGAGTGACGCGACCATGCGCGTGCTAATCCTTGAAGACGATCCGGAACTCGCCGAACAGATCGCCGCCATGTTGCGCGGCGAGAACCACGCCGTCGATGTCATCGACGATGGCGAAGAGGGTTTGGCCTATGGCCTGGAGAATTCCTACGACGCGGTCATTCTCGATCCCGGCCTGCCGACCATGGACGGCTTCTCGGTGCTGCGCCGGTGGCGTGAAAACGGCAAGACGATGCCGGTCATCGTGCTGACCGGATCGCGCAAAGAAGTCACCGACATGAAGGAGGCCGTGCGCGCCGGCGCCACCAACTACCTGACCAAGCCGGTCGATCTGGAACTGCTGCTCGATTGGCTGCGCGGCATCCTCAACTCTGGCGGCCCCAATGTACGCCAGCCCGTCCTCGAGGTCGGTCCATTGCGCATCGACACCCAATCCCTGCGTGTCTGGATGGACGGCGGGCCGGTCAAGCTCACCCCCACCGAATACCGTATTTTGCATTACCTCGCCGTACATGCCGGCCGGCCGGTCTCGGCCGAAGAGATGGTCAATCACAATTTCGACGGCGACGCTATTAAGACCGCCAACGAAGTGCCGGTATTTATTTCGCGCCTGCGCAGCAAACTCGGCAAACAAACTATCGAAACGGTCTTCGGCTACGGCTATCGCCTGACCACCGGCGACACCCTCGGCAAGCCAGTCGAGGAATAGCCGTGCCGGGTTGGCCTCACACTCTCGTTGCGCGCTTATTGCTGTGGGCCCTGGTGCTTGTGGCTGTCAGTGTGCCGTTGTTCTGGCTGTTTTTTTCCGTCGCGGTCGAGCGAATTTCGGTCCAAGTCGTCGATGCCCGCATTCTCGAGCTAGCTAATCAGGTGCGCGGCTACCGCGCCAGCTCGGAGGCCTTCCGGGCACGCGCGGACGGTCCTGTCGAGCGGCCGCCACGCTTGGTCATCGGGGGCGCCGACGCCGACTGGGTATGGCAAATATCGGTGAACGGACAAATCACCGAGCGATCCGAATTGCTAGCAATCGCCGGAGCTGTGCTTCCCCTTGAGGCCGCCGTCGCCGGCCCCGACTTCCAAATTGAGGAATTCGACACCGGCTTGGGAATGATGCGAATCGCCGGACGCACGATCGGCGAAGCGCCGCCGTTTAGCGGCGAGACCAACGCACCCGCGACGGTACCGGTCCAGTATCTCGCCGGAATCAGCCTGGCCCGCTACGACGCAAGGGTCGAGGAACTGTCGGCCCGGCTGCGCCAGCTTGCACTCTTGGCGGCGATCCCAGTCTCGCTCGCCCTGCTGGGCATGCTGGGCTTTATTATTCTGGCGTTACGCCACCAGCTCGCGGGCCTGGGCAACGCCATGGAACGCTACGAAAACGCCGAAACCGACGGCATCGAAGGGCGCTTCCCCGACGAAATTCAACGCCTCGTCGACCGTATGAACGCCATGCTGCGGCAGAACACGCGCCTGATTGAGCGCACCCGCAATTACGTTAGCAAGATCGCCCACGATATCAATCACCCGCTGGCGGTGATGAAGAACGGGCTGACGGGCGACATCGATACCGATCTGATGAACCGGCAGGTCGAACGCATGACCGGCCTGGTCGATCGGTATTCCAGCCTGGCGCGCGCCATCGGCCCCGACGGCCAGCCGGCGCGCAAGACCGAAATCGCACCGCTACTGCAAGACGTCGTCGAGGGGTTCGCGATTCTGTATCGACGCACCCCCTTGGAGATCGACTATTCGTGCCCACCGGGGCTACTGGTGCCAATCCCCAAACACGATCTCGAGGCCATGCTGAGCAATTTGGTGTCGAACGCCCATAAGTTCGCCGACGCGCGCGTACGCGTCTCGGCACAAGAGACGGACGACGGATTGCGGCTGACCGTCGAGGATGACGGCCCTGGCATATCCGAAACCCTGCGCTCGGCGGTCTTTAACTGGGGAAAACGCCTCGACGAAGCGCCACCGGGGACCGGCTTCGGCTTGACGATCGTGCGCGACATCGCCGAGCTTTATGAGGGCTCGGTGAGCCTCGACCAATCCACCGATCTCGGCGGGTTACGGGTCGGTATCGATCTGCCGGTGCAACCGGTTTAGGGAGGTTAATTGCCCGCCCGCACCGCGGTGTCGATTTGCCGCGCGGCGGCGTAGCCGGCATAGACCGCCTGTGTCGGTGCGTATCCGAGATCACCTTCGAATGCCGTGCTAAAGAGGCGTCCATCCATGGTGCGCGTTTCCGCATGAACAGCTGTTGTGAGATCAATTGCCAAAAGCTCAATTCCGCTTATTTGGCCTCTTATGGGTTCCAACAACACGGACGGCGCCACGACCCTCGGCATATCATCGGCGGGGCGCCCGGTAATCTCGCGTAGCTTCGCCACTACTTCACCCTCGCCCGCGGTGCTGTCGACGATCAGCAAAAAAACATCCAGACCGCCAAGATGCCCGTCGGCGGTCTCGTTTGGGTGACCATCGCGTTCACCCGCCGCAAACATAAATCCATCGCGCGCCTGCTTGCCGGCGGCGGCTTGCGAGCCCGATTGCGGCACGACGAATATGGTATCGAAACTATGGGCCCACGCGGGGCTGACTAACAGCAATCCCACTGCCAGAACCAACAATGTTAGAACCGGTTTCAAGCGTCCCATCCCTCATTCACCGGCAATAGCGTCGTAGTCGATGGGCTGGTGGCGGTCGATGAAGTTATCGGCCGCCGGCATGGGATATTTCAACGACGTGCCGCAATTGAATAGCATGACCTGATCGCTGGAACCGACCCGTCCTTCGCCGACGGCGCGGCGCAACGCGGCATAGGTGGTTGCCCCTTCCGGCCCCATCAGCAGACCGTCGCGGGCCGCGACTTCTTGC
>JBLHHE010000370.1:0-3336 GCA_047616465.1 Alphaproteobacteria bacterium | reverse complement strand
CTGTTCGACCTCGGTGGTGATAACGAACAGCTCGGCACGTAGCTCCTGGGCCAGCAGGCCAGAAGCATAGTCCTTATCGATCACCGCTTCGACGCCCTGTATCACGCCGTCATCGTCTTCGTAGACCGGGATGCCGCCGCCGCCGCAGGCGATCACCACATAGCCATCGTCGACCAGGGTTTCGATCGCCGCGATGTCGAGGATCGAGACCGGCCGCGGCGAGGGTACCACCCGCCGCCATCCGCGATCGCCCTCTTCGCGCACCGTCCAGCCATGTTCGCTGGCGTGTTTTTGGGCCGCCGTCTCGTCCATGAACGAGCCGATGGGCTTGGCCGGCTTGGCGAAAGCGGGGTCCTTGCGGTCGACCAATATCTGGGTAACGACGGCGATGGCTTTGCGGTCGATGCCGCGCTTTTTCATTTCGTTGCGCATTGCCCGCTGGAACATGTAGCCGATGGCGCCCTGGGTGTCGGCGCCGGCATAGTCCATGGGCACTGGCGGCACCTCGGCGATGGCAATCTCGGAGCGGCGCATGATGAACCCGACTTGCGGACCATTGCCATGGGTGATCACCACGTTCCAGCCCTGTTCGATCATATCGACGATATAGCGGCAGGTGGTCGCAGCGGCTTCGTACTGGTCGGGAATCGACTTGTGTTGCTCGTCGATGATTAGCGAGTTACCGCCCGCGGCGACGATTGCTGTTTTTTGGCGTGGCGTCATTGGCGCCGGCCTCCCTGGTCCAATTCCCCGTTTAGTCGTTGAACGTTTCTGCCAGCGCCAAAACGGCCTGGGAGAAACAGGCCATCGGCGCGTGGGTAATGCCGGCGCCGATCTGCCCGATTCCGGCCTCGCGGTGGGCGATGCCGGTATTGATGACCGGCTCGATACCGGTGTCGATGACTTTTCGAATGTCGATACCGGCCGGTGTGGCGCCGAAATCGAGCTGCGGTAAGGTGAACGAATCGTTCCGGCCGATAGTGATGTGTCCCATCTGGCGCGTATTCGCGATGGCATCGCTCGCCGACCCGCCGACGAATTGCACGATGGCCGGCGACGCCGCCATGGCGAAGGCGCCGATGCCGGCGGTCTCGGTGATTGTGCTGTCGCCCAGATCGGGATTGGCGTCGTCGGCGCTGTAGCCGGGGAAGAACAGCCCGTGGACGACCGGCGCCGGCACGGTGAACCAGCGCTCAGCCAGCCCACTGACGCGAATGCCGAACTCCACCCCATTGCGCGCCATCGCGGTGACCAGGCTCGACCCGGCGACGCCGTGGGCGGCGTCCATCATCGCCTTGCAGGCGGGCATTGATAAGTTGAGGAAGAAATGATCGTTGCTGTTGATAAATTTCACTACGGCCGACAGGACGGCGGGGTCTAGCTTGGCGTCGAGCGCCGCTGGAATAAGGCGCTTGAGCAGCAGCGCCGAGGCCGCCGCGTTGCGGTTATGTACCTCGTCGCCCATGTGCAGCGCCTGCGCCATGATCGGTTTAAGGTCGAGCGACCCCAAAGTTTCCACGGTCGCCGCCAGCGCCGGGCCGAGGATGTTCTGCATCCAGCGTAAACGCTCGATGACGTCGGGGCTGTTGGCGCCGAAGCGCAGAACCTTGCCCAGTCCCTCGTTGAGCGTGGAGTAGGTCGTCGTGCCGTGGACCGGATCCTCGATGATCCAGACCGGCATCGACGGGCTGATAATGCCGGCCATGGGTCCGACGGCGCCATAGTGATGGCACGGCGAGAACGACACTTCGCCGGCATCGAGCAACTGCCGCGCTGCGTCGTGGCTGCCGGCCCAGCCCTCGTAGATACACGCGCCGATGATTGCGCCCTGCACCGGCGCGCACATGTTCGTCCATTCGATCGGCGGTCCGGCATGCAGGATGGTGCGTTCCGGCAGGCCGGCAATGGCGTCGGCTGCCGGCGCGACGCCGACCAGAGTGGGCTGCGCGGCGAGATAGCGGGCGAACGCCGTGGCATTGGCGACCTCGACTTCCGGCCGGTTCACCAAGCGGGCGAGGGCGCGCGCGACGTTCTCGTCGCCCGCCGGCGGCGTCCAGGCGACGTCGAGCACCGGCGCGTCGGCCGCCGCGATCGGGCCGGCGAATTCGGACAGGCCGACATTGATCACCGCCAGGTCCGCTCCGAACAGGTTCGTCATGCCGCCCCCTCTATAATCGCGGTTGCCAGGCGAACGGCTTGGGCGTTACTGTCGGCGAGCAGCACGCCGGCCTCGCTCAGCGCTGCCTTCTGGCGTGCGAGTCCTTGTGGATCGCCCTCGGTGCCGCAGACAAAGCCGACCAGCGCTGGGGCGGATCCGTTGTTTTGCTGCCGCGCCTCGGCCAATGCCGGCGCCATTGCCGCTGCGGGGTCGTCGTGGGCGCCGCAGCCCAGTACCACGTCGATCAGGACCACCGCGGTCTCTGGGTCGGCGGCCTCTTGGATCAGCCGCTCGTTGCGCAACCGATGGTCGATCATCGGGTGGGGACGGCCGCGGGTGAACACATCGTCGCCCAGATCGAGCACCGTGTGACCCTCGCTATGCCAGGGGTCGTTGATCAGGCTGGCCGCCGGGAACGACGTATTCGAGCGCAGGGAGTCCAGCCGTCCGCCCAGCAGGCTCAGGGCCTCATAACAAAATGTGCCGCCGCTATAGAGGCCGCGCAAATATTTACGGTCGCTGGCGACTTGGGGCGCCTGTGCGATGAGCGCTTCAAGCGCCGCAGGGTTTGCGCCACCAGATAGCGCCTCACCGCGCGAAAGCGCCAACGCCGCCGCAGCCGCATCTTCCAACGTCGCCACGGGATGAATGTTGCCGGTCGCGAACTGGCTGGTATCGGCGCCCAGCAGGCACGCGACAATTGGTTTCCCGGTCGCGCTCGCCAGCTCCATCACCGCAGCGGCGACATCTGGCGCGGGCGGTTTCGAGATCAGCACAATCACCGAGGTGTCGGGATCGGCGGCCAGCGCCCTTATACCCTGCA
The DNA here is from genome assembly GCA_047616465.1 of Alphaproteobacteria bacterium. GTDB lineage: Bacteria > Pseudomonadota > Alphaproteobacteria > UBA6615 > UBA6615 > JABDJY01. The sequence goes on along the minus strand of JBLHHE010000370.1, from coordinate 355 downwards.
TCATGGTGGCGCCGCCGACCCGTGCGTCGAGATCGCGCCCGCCGGTGCCGATGGCTTGGGAAATGCCGCCGCCGGCACCATCGACCAGACATATTACCTGCTGCAGGCCGGTGCCGGAAGCGGCGACGACGCCGATGTTGCCGCGGCGAACCACATTGGCGAAGCCCAGGGGCACGCCGTCGATCACCGCGGTGCCGCAATCGGGGCCGAGTACCATGAGGCCGGCGCGCGCAGCGAATTCCTTCAGCTCGATCTCGTCTTCGATCGCCACATTGTCGCTGAACACCATGGCGTTGAGGCCCAGGCGCAACGCCTTTGACGCCTCGGCGGCGGCGAACGGGCCTGGCGTTGCGAT
>JBLHHE010000369.1:0-3338 GCA_047616465.1 Alphaproteobacteria bacterium | reverse complement strand
TTCTCCGCGATGCGCTCGAAGGCGGCGAGGGTCTCGTCGCTGACATAGTGTTCGATGCCTTCGGCGTCGAGTTCGGCGGCGCGCTCGCTGATGCCGATGGCGCGCAGAAAGTTCAGCACGATCTGGTGGCGCTTGCGCGAGGCGTCGGCCAGCCGGTGGCCTTCTTGCGTTAGGAAGATCGACCGGTAGGGGCGGGTATGCACCAGCCCGTCGCGCGCCAGCCGTTTGACGATCTTGTTGACCGTCGCGTGGGAGACACCGAACCGCCGCGCCAATTCGACGACCCGGGCCTCGCCATAGGCGTTGATCAAATCGTCGATCATCTCGACATAGTCTTCGGCTTTTTCGGTTTGCTGGGCCGTGCGCACCCGCTCGAATTGGGCGGCCTGCAGGCTCGCATCCATCATCTCGTCGGGCGAATTATCGATGTCCTTGGGTGTGGGTTTGTCGCGCTCGGCCATGGTCTATACCTGCACCAGGAAAGCCGTCGCGTACATCACCAGCACGCCGGTTCCGAAACCGGCGAACGCGGTGCCCGCCGAGTTGTTCCCGCTTCCCTTGCGGCGCATCGACCAGATTGTCCGGCCGACTTCGATCATCACCTGCAAGATCGCCCCGGCGGCGACGCCGAAGAACACCGCGCCCCAATGGGGCACGAAGGTAAACGCGCCGATCCACGCGCCGGCCACCGCGGGCAGGCCCGCCAGCGCCGCCCAGCCCGCGAGCATCAACAGCGACACTTTGCGGTGAGACACCGGCGCGACGATCGCTACCCCTTCGCTTAAATTATGGACCGTGAAGCCGACAATCAGCAGGCTGCCCAAGGCGGCGTTGCCGATGGATAAGGCCACGCCAATCGACAGACCTTCGCCGAAATTGTGCAATCCGATGCCGAACGCCAGCCAGGTCGCCAGGGCGACGCCGCCGGCGGGCAGGTTCGAGCGCCGGCTGATCGCGGTCATGCCCAGGAAGGTCAGCGCCGCCGCCATCCAGACCGCAACATCGCCCTGGAAAGCGCTCGCTGCGTCCCGCGCCAGCTCGAAGCCCTCCGATAAGGTATCGACCAGCAGAAATGCCAGCAGGCCGATGGTCAACGCCATGGCGAAAACGATGCCCTCGCTGCCCATGCGCCGTAATACCGGCAGGGTCATCATGCCCAGCGCAACCGGGACCACCCCGACGAAAAGCCCTAATAGCGCCAGACTGAACAGCATGTTTGTGTTCGCAATGGGCGACATTCGCGCTACATCGATGGCGTAGTCGAAGGTCGCGCCGGTGCTGGTGACGAAGGTCATATGATGGGTTTCGCCGGCGATCCAGGGGTAGGGAACGGCGATTTGGGCTGCCGCCAGTTGATGCAACGGCCCGGCCGGCGTTTGGCGAAAGGTCCAATAGGCGCCATCGACCTGGACTTGCGCGATCTGCACCGGATCGCGGCCGTCACCGCGAATATGGACAACAAGGCCCTCGGGACCGGCGGTGAACCGCTCCACCACCAAGGCTTCTTCGGGCGGCAGGCCGGCGCCGAACTTGGCCAACGGATCGAAGGCGAACACAGCCAGGGCGACCACCGCCAGCAGCAACAGCGGGATGCCGATCGCCAGCCGGTTCCACGCCATCACACCACCTCGAAGAAGCTCATCCAGCCGAGTTCGGCGAATTCGCTTTGGTGTGCGTGGAACATGTAGCGGCCGGGTTCATGGTCGCGAAACGACATTTCGATGATGCCGCGCTGGGCCTGGCATTGCATCACCGTGTCGATGGTTTTCGAGGTCGGCGTCAGCGTCGTGCCGTGATCGAAATAGTCGAAGAAGTTGCCATGAATATGGAACGAGTTGATCGGATCGAATTCGGTGACGTTGATCAGATAAATCCGCACCGGACGGTCGCGGTCAATCTTGATCGGTCGCTTCATATATTCGTGGGCGACAGTATTGACGGCGTAGATCTCGTTCTCGTCGTCGAAATTAGTGTCGAACCCGTTCATCACCATGATCAGCTCCTGCCAGTTCTGGTTTTCCGGTGAGCCGAGCTGTCGCGACCGGGCGATCTCGCTATGTTCGGGATGAAGCGCGGGGTCGGGATCGACGATAAATGCACCGTACAGGCCTTTATGGACGTGGCGTTTCAGCGGTACCGCGTGGCAGTGATAGAGGTGGCACCCGAACGGACGGGCCGGAAATTCGTAGAGGAATGTCTCGCCCGGCGCGACCAGACCGGCGCCGGCGATGCCGTCCATGCTGGCGCCATGGATGCCGTGGAAATGCAACGAATGGACGTGGCTGCCATTATTGGTGAAGTGCACGCGCAGCCATTCGCCTTCGGTCGCGCGCAGCGCCGGGCCCGGCACTCGGCCGTTATAGGCCCAGGCGGGAAAGAAGATGCCGGGCGCGATCTCGATCTCGATATCGACCGCTGTGATCTCGAAGCTGCGCACGCGCCGTCCATCGGCGTCGGTCGAGACGGTTCCGGTTTCCCAATCGGTCAGCATCTCATGGGGGTCGAAGCCGTTGCGCACATGATCGACGGTACCCACCGTGGTCATACCACCGGCGTGGCTGCCGGTATGGGGTGCGGCGAGCGGAGAATTGGTTTGCGGGGCGGCGATGGCGGGGCTGCCCGCACCGGCGACTAGCGGCGCCAACGGCAGCAACGCGCCTGCCCCTAAAAAGGCGCGACGGTTCGATACGGTCCGCAGCAGGCGGGAGATCATTTTGCGATGCCTTTAAATCCTGAAAAGGGGCGTTTAACCCGCCCCGGCCTTGGATTTAAGCGTTATATTTGCCATAGGTCAATGTTTACCATCAGGAAACAGAATGTAGCTATAGCTACAATTAAGCCTGCGATAAAGCACCGCCGCAAAAGACGACGCCGATCGGGCGATCAAACGGGTTAAATTCGGTTACGCGACGGCGAGAGGGGCGGTCTGCGGTCCGTTATGCCTTCGGCGTGGTTCCCTTGACGCCCCACGCAACGCCCGCGAAGGAGCGGGGACCGTCTTCGTAGCCGCCCCAATAGGTTTCTCGCATATGATATTTGAGCTTCTCAAACGCCTCGGGCTCTAGCGATTCGACGTAATCGGCGAACGGTCCCTGCTTGCCCAGGTTAGGCAGCCAGAAGTCGTCGAAAGATACAAAGTTCATCCGGCTTGCCAGCATGCCTTCTTCGATATTCTCCAGGCCGGCCTCGTGCCAGGCCGCTGAAAGTTCGCCGCTCTGGGTCAGGGGACGTGCGTAATTTTCGGCACGCAATTCATTGGCCCGCGGGTCGAGGTTCGCGGCTGTATCCCAGAATATCCGGTTGGTGACATGGCCGCCCATTGTATCCCAAACTGCGGT
>JBLHHE010000368.1:0-3345 GCA_047616465.1 Alphaproteobacteria bacterium | reverse complement strand
ACCGGCGGCAGTGGCGCCAGCACCAATAGCCGCTCCAACGGAAGACGTTAAAGTCGCCATCGCGCCGCCCCCAGAGGCTACGCCAACACCGGAACCGGAGCCCACGACGCCCCCGGCGCCCGAGATCATTGCGGAGCCGCCATCTACCCGCGCGCTGACACCATCGCCGACCGGCCCCGTCCCGGCGTCGCCAGTGCAAACCGCGTCGCGTCCCGATACGGATGTCCTGGAAACTTCATTCAGGGTTCTATTCGACTCGAAGTCAGCGAAGATTTCCGATGCCGCCCGCGCTCCGCTGCAGGAATTGTCGGATAAGATGAAAGAAAGCGAAAACCTGCGTGTTCAACTGCTGGCCTACGCCGAAGGCACATCGGAGACCGCCAGCCAGGCGCGGCGTCTGTCTCTGTCGCGGGCGTTAGCGGTGCGTTCTTTCTTGATCAATCAAGGTGTGCGCAGCACCCGTATGGATGTACGTGCGTTGGGCAACAAAGCCGAGATCGGACCCTCAGACCGGGTCGATGCGGTTCTCGTCGGCCGGTGACCCCGCCCCCTAACGCTGCCCTAAAATTGTCACAGTGCCATCCAACGATAGCGCAAAATCTTTATGGTCTGTCTCAATGCCATCCTAAATCCCTCGGCTTCGATGGAACCGCCACGGTGATCTGTTCATGACCAGACCACAACGTTACCTGACCCGCATGGCGATATTCCTGCTCATCGCCGCAGCCGCAGTGGGCGCGTTGTACAATCAGCTGTTCGAGTCATTCATGGCCAACCCGGCGATCAACGGCATTATCGTTTTTGTGCTGGTGTTCGGTATTTTGTTCGTGTTTCGCCAAGTCTGGATGCTAAATGTAGAGGTCAACTGGATCGAAACATACCGCAGCGAGCAGCCCGGGCTATCGGTCACGGCATCCCCGAGATTACTAGCCCCGATGGCGACAATGTTCGGGGAGCGCAGCGGACGGCTCAGTCTATCGACGATGTCCATGCGTTCGATCCTGGACGGCATTAGCGCCCGCCTCGACGAGTCACGTGATCTCTCGCGATACCTCATTGGCCTGCTTATCTTTCTCGGCCTGCTCGGCACATTCTGGGGATTGTTACAAACCGTGCGTTCGGTCGCCGACGTGATTGCCGGCCTGCAAGTAACCGGCGGCGACGTCACCGGAGTGTTCGATTCTCTCAAAACCGGCCTTAATGCCCCCCTGGCCGGCATGGGAACGGCCTTCAGTTCGTCGTTATTCGGCCTTGCCGGTTCGTTGATCCTGGGCTTTCTCGACTTACAAGCAGGCTCGGCGCAAAACCGGTTCTACAATGAGCTGGAAGAATGGTTGAGCGGCCAGACGCGGGTTTCGAGCGGCGCCGGCGGCATCTCCGAGGGCGACCACAGCGTTCCCGCCTATATCCAGGCCCTGCTGGAAAACACAGCCGATTCCCTCGACAATCTGCAGCGCACGATCGCGCAGGGCGAAGCCACCCGGGGCAAGACCGACGTGGCGCTGACCGTCCTGGCCGACGGTCTGACCACGCTGACCGATCAGATGCGGACCGAACAGGAATTGATGCTGCGGCTCGCCCAGTCCCAAAACGACATGCAACCCGTCCTGCAAAAGCTCGCAGAGGGTAGCAGTGGCGCCATCGACGAGGCGACCCGAAGCCATATCCGCAACGTCGATATTTACCTAGCCCGCCTGGTCGAAGAGTCGGCCAGCGGACGCACTCAGATGGTTCAGGAACTGCGCGCCGAGATACGCCTGCTCGCGCGCACCATCGCAGCCAGCTCCGATGAAAGCGACGGTCGCCGCTAACGCGCGCGGGTTGAGCCATGCCGGGTGCCCGATCTCGCAGATATAACTCGGTAAGTTACTGGCCCGGGTTTGTCGACGCCCTCGCCGCGCTGCTGGTGGTGGTGGTCTTCTTGATAATGGTCTTTGCGCTCGCCCAGGTATTCCTATCGGACGCGCTTTCGGGCCGCGATAGTGTGCTCGAGAAATTGACCAGCGAACTCGACGAGTTGGCCCAGATGCTCGATCTGGAACGCAATGCGAATTCCGAACTGCGGGTCTCCGTCGCGCAATTATCGTCACAATTGCAAACATCGGTCTCAGAGCGCGACGCCCTAGTGGCCAAACTGTCCGATGTCGAAGAAGAGCTGGCGGCCGGGCGGCGCGCGCGTGCGGACGAAATCGCCGACCTCAACAGAATTATCTCGGCCGACAAAGAATCGATCGAGCTGCAGCTGCGCGACCTGGAACGGCTCAATCGCGATATCGCCGCGCTGCGTTCGGTGCGCGACGAACTAGAGCAAAAGGTTGCCGGTATGGCGGCAACGCTGCAAGCGAGCGAGCAACAGCTGGGCCAGGTTCGCGACCGGGCCAAGGCGTTGGAAGCGAAACTCGCCGATGAGAGCGAACGCACGGTGTTGGCTCAAAAAGAAGTAGAACAGCGCGATATTCGCCTCGCCGAATTGCTGCAGCGGGCCGAAACCGCCGAACAGTCGTTCTCGGAAGAACGCACCTTGTCGGAGAAGGCTCAGCGCCAGGTCTCCTTGCTCAGCAACCAGCTTAGCGAGCTGCGCCGCCAGCTCGCCGCCTTGAATGAAGCGCTGGAAGCTTCGGAATCCAAAAACGAGGCGAAAAACACCCAGATCGTAAATCTCGGCAAACGCCTCAACGCAGCTTTGGCGACGCGGGTCCAGGAACTTGCCCGCTATCGGTCGGAGTTCTTCGGGCGGTTGCGCGAAGTTCTCGGCGAGCGCTCCGACATCCGCATCGTCGGCGACCGCTTCGTCTTCCAATCGGAAGTTTTGTTCGCATCGGGCGCCGCCGAGCTCAACCCGGCCGGCGGCGAACAACTCGGGCAACTGGCCGCGACCTTGCGCCAGATTTCCAGAGAAATCCCGGACGAGATCGACTGGGTATTGCGGGTCGATGGGCACACCGATGTGCGCCCCATCAAGACCGCCCAATTCCCCTCAAACTGGGAGCTGTCTTCGGCACGCTCGACCTCGGTCGTGAAGTTCCTGATCGATCACGGAATTCCGCCGCACCGTCTGGTCGCCGCCGGCTTCGGCCAGTACCAGCCGCTCGATGCGGGAAATGACGAGATCGCCTACCGGCGCAACCGGCGCATCGAATTTAAGCTGACACAGCGTTAGAGACGTATCGGGCCAAACTGAACCATTCTGGCGGCGCAGAGCCGCCTGCCCCGAACGTCAATAATAATCCGTCATCCCGGACTTGATCCGGGATGACAGTTGGTGGATCGGGGAAATAAGGTCCGTTATTGAGCGGCGGCCTCGCCGCCATTTGCGCCGAATTGCAAGGCCGCCAGGCGCGCATA
>JBLHHE010000367.1:0-3351 GCA_047616465.1 Alphaproteobacteria bacterium | reverse complement strand
AGCGGCGATCCCGCCGTCGTGCCGGGAACGGCGTTACCCAAGCCGAGCCCGGTATTTCCACGCTATGTGGAAGAAGAAACGGCTGCCTAAGCATGCTTGTCGATAGCCATTGTCATTTAGATTTCAGTGACTTCGGAGAGGACATTGACGATGTCGTTGCGCGCGCTGGCGCCAGCGGCATTGGCGCCATGGTGACGATTTGTACCCATCTCAGCCGGTTCGAGGAGGTGAGGGCGGTCGCCGAGCGGTTCGACAATATCTGGTGCAGCGTCGGCGTCCATCCCCACCAGGCGGGCGAGGAGGGGCAAGAGGCCGCCGACGCGCTGATCACGCTTGCCGAACATCCGAAAGTCGTTGGCATCGGGGAAACCGGGCTCGACTATTATTACGAACACAGCCCGCGCGAAGCCCAGCGAGAAAACTTCCGGGCCCATATTGTGGCCTCGCGCCAGACCGGTTTGCCGTTGATCGTCCATTCGCGCGATGCCGATCGGGAAATGGCCGAAATTCTGCGCGAGGAATACGCTGTCGGTCCCTTTCCCGGCGTCATGCATTGTTTCAGCAGTGGCCGGGAGCTTGCCGAGGCGGCGCTCGAAATCGGGTTCTACATCAGCTTTTCGGGCATTTTGACGTTCAAGAAGGCCGACGAAGTTCGCGCCATTGCCCAGGATGTGCCGCCGGACCGGCTTCTGGTTGAAACCGACGCTCCCTTTTTGGCGCCAATCCCCAACCGCGGCAAACGCAACGAGCCTGCGTTTGTGGTCCACACCGCCGCACAATTGGCCACCCTCAGAGGCCTGAGCCCTGAAGATCTGGCGCAACTCACCACCGACAATTTTTTTCGCCTGTTCAACCGGGCGCAGCGGGCCGGCTAGGCTGGCGGGGTAGGGAGGCCGGTTTTGCGCATAACTGTTCTGGGAAGCGGTAGTTCCGGCGGTACGCCGATGCTTGGTCCCGACGGCTGGGGAACATGCGATCCGACCAACCCCAAGAACCGCCGCCGCCGGCCGTCGATCTTGGTCGAGGCCGGTGGTACGCGGCTGTTGGTCGATACGTCGCCGGATCTGCGCGAACAGCTATTGGCGGCCAATATTTGGGACGTCGATGCTATTCTCTATACCCACGCTCATTCCGACCATGTTAACGGAATCGACGACATCCGATCGATGAATTATCACCGCCAGGGACCGATCGATGCCTATGGCAGCCGGCAAACCCTGGATGACCTGGTACAGCGGTTTGGCTATGTGTTTGAGCCCTATGGCGCCACACCGCAGTTTTTCCGGCCTTGCCTGACGCCGCGCGAAATCGACGGACCTTTCCGTATTGGCGCCATCGACATTGTGCCATTCCATCAGGAGCATGGGCGCATGCCGTCCTTGGGGTTCCGCTTTAACAATTTTGCCTATTCCACTGATGTTAAAGCATTACCGGAGGCATCATTCGCGGTTCTCGAGGGTATCGAAGCGTGGATCGTCGATTGCTTGTCGGAGACCCCGCACCCCGCCCACAGCCATTTGTCGCAAACCCTCGATTGGATCGACCGGGTGGCGCCTAAGCACGCGGTTCTTAATCATTTGAGCCAACGTATGGATTACCAGACACTGGCGGCGAAACTGCCTTCCGGGGTCGAGCCGGCCTATGACGGCATGGTGTTCGAGGTGGCCGATGTATAATCGCCATCGAATCATGGTCTGACTTAAACTAGCTGGCGGATACAGCGACGCGCGGAAAGGAACCGGATATGTCGGATAAAGAAATCATCTATGTCGGCGACCCCATGTGCTCGTGGTGCTGGGGTTTTTCGCCAGTGCTGGATCGTATTCGCACCGATTACGGCGCAATCGCGCCAATGCGCGTTGTGGTCGGCGGCCTACATGCGTTCGATAGCGATCCCATGAGCGAAGATTATAAGGCGATGATTCGCTCCCATTGGGAGCATGTTGCGGAAGCGACTGGGCAACCGTTCAATTATGCCTTTTTCGACCGTCAGGGCTTTGTTCTGGACACCGAGCCGGCGTGCCGCGCCACGGTGGCGATGAGAAGCATCAAACCGCAGTCCGTGTGGCCTTTTTATGAGTCGATTCACAAAGGCTATTACGTCGAGGACACCGATACGACGGCGCTGGAGACTTTTATGGCCTATGCCGAACGCGAGGGCGTGCAGGGCGATGCCTTCAAGGCGGCGTTCGAATCCGATGCGGTGCGGCAAGAAACCCTCGAGGACTTTGCCTGGTGTCAGCAGGCCGGCGTTACCGGGTTTCCCACGGTGGTTTTGCGTGAGGATCGGCATATGGGTGCGTTAACGGTTGGCTATCGCCAGTTCGATGACCTGAAGCCTACCCTGGACGCCTGGGCGTCGGGGGATTTCAGCTTGGCGCAGAATGCGACTAACGCAGGAGAGCCTGGCACCACGCATTAGCCTTGCGCTTAGGTTCTTATCGTTACGAGCGGGCCGAGATGCGTGTGGATAAGTATCCCTAATTCGATGCTCTAAAATAGCTGGTCATATTTAACATAATATATATTATGCGCTTTATATATCGGGCCCACGGGAATTGCGCAGGCGCAATCACGGTGCGCAACTGCCGCCCCTACCGTCTTACGTATCGGAAATTGAGGTGTGTTTAGTCGCTACGGCCGAACTGGATACTGTCAGACCAGACGCGCTCGAGGCCGCGCAGATATTTGAGGGATGCTTCGATGTCAGCGGGCTCGACATTGATAGCACGAGCGTGACGCATTTCCATTTCACGCAAGCTACGGCACATCTCCCGCCCTTTTTCGGTGGCATGAATGCGCACAGAACGCCGGTCGCGCTCAGAGCGGTTTTGCATGAGATAACCGGTATCGACCAAGTGGCGCACGTTATAGGTCACGTTAGAGCCAATATAATAGCCACGGTCGACCAGCTCGCGAATCGAGACTTCGGTATCTTGGACGTTCATCAGCAGCAAAGCTTGCACCGCATTGATATCGTCGATACCGATCTTGCTCAATTCATAGCGGATCACATCGAGGTAACGGCGGTGAAGCCGTTCGACGAGGCGGGTGATTTCGCCGTAAGTGTTGGCGATAAGATCTACAGAAGCATCAGGCATGGATACGTTTTAGCGCGTAGATTGTTAAAGAACCGTTATTTTCCCTCACTGGTTTGGCCGCTCTGGCTATGTATTTTGGAGCCAGAGAGGCCAAAATCTCTAGATATGTTAAGCAAACCCGCTTGGAAGGCTCTGTGAGTAGTGCTTAGACACCCTGGATTGGTAAATATTGCGGCCCCGAGAAGGCGGCGCGGAATTTTAAATTTAGTGGAAAAATTAGATAAATTCCAATGATTCTAGTGAGTTGTCC
>JBLHHE010000366.1:0-3352 GCA_047616465.1 Alphaproteobacteria bacterium | reverse complement strand
CGCTGCCAGCGATCCCACAACTCTGTCTTCTGTGCCGACGTTAAACCTGGACGACGTATTTGACCCATATCTGTGCACTCCATCTTTGATTCCAAGATAAAGTGTTGCGTCGACCAGTTGAGATCACCGAGGTAAAGCGGTCGTAAAACGCACAATACAGGGGTGACGAGGCGCTGCCGTGCGCTTCCTACAATCCTCACGGCCCGCTTATCGAAGTATGAGGATTCACCCGCACATCCTTCGACAGGGTCAGGATGAGGTTGTTGTTTTAGCGGAAACGAAACCCTAAACCTCATCCCGATTAAACACCCAATGGCGGCACGCCGAGGCGCTGCCGCGCGGTTCCCAAGACTTTCTCGAAGGCCAGTGCGATCGCCAGCGCGGTCTCATCCGCGCCCAGGGGGCAGATGATGTGCAGGCCCACCGGCATGCCCATCGCATCGAGAGCCACCGGCATAGTGATGGCGCACAGATCGAGCATATTGACCGTACTGGTGTTGCGCGCCGCGCCCATATTGGCGCGGTGGTAGTCCTTTGGATCGGCAACATCGCCGACGATTGGCGGGGTGATGGCGATGGTCGGCCCGACGATGGCGTCAAATCCGGCCATGCTGTCGCGCATCCGCCGGGCGAGGTCGAGCCGTTGGCTGCAACGCGCCATATATTCGCGCGCCTCGACGGCTTCCATCACCTCAAAACGGGCGGCGACATTGGGGTCGAGATCGTCGCGGAACGCCGCCATTTCATTGTTGATGAAACTGGCGAACTCCGGCGCCGCCAACCCGCCCCGCTTGAACAGGGCAACAGAATCTTCGTTTTCCGGACACACGACCGACGATATCCGCGCCCCCGCCGCGGCCAGTTCGTCGAGCGCCGCTTTTACGCCCTCCGCCACGCCGGGATCGCAATCGTCGAAATACCAATCGCACACCCCAATATGAAAATCCGCCGGGCTTGCCGTGCCAAGACGCCGGCTGAACGCGGTAGCCGGTTCGGTTGTCTCGGGGTCGATAACGGCGAACGCCAGCACCGCATCGGCGACGGTACGGGTCAACGGACCCGCTGTATCCAGCGTCGTGCTCAACGGCACGATGCCATCGGTCGACCATCGGCCCTTGCTGGTTTTGAGGCCGACCGTGCCGGTGAAACTGGCCGGCATACGCACCGAGCCGGCGGTATCGGAACCCAGGGCCAGCAACGCCGACCCCTCCCACAGGCTGACCCCGGCGCCGGCGCTGGAACCGCCGGGCACCCGATGGTTTTCGCCATCCCAGGGATTACGCGGTGTGCCCCAATGGGCGTTGGTGCCGAGCGCGCCGAAGGCGAACTGCACCGTATGGGTCTTGCCGGAGACCGTCGCCAGCTGATGGCGCAGAGCGCGCACGACCGGGCCTTCGGTTTGCCATTTTTCCGGTAGCTCGCGCGAACAACCAGCAAAGGTCGGATAGCCGCTGACCCCATAAAGGTCTTTCACTGAAACCGGGATGCCCTGCAGCGGGCCCAGATCGATACCGGCGGCGAGCACTCCATCGGCGGCAGCGGCCTCGGCGCGAAACCGCTCCGGCTCCCAAGTTTTATATGCGTGCAGCATCTCGCCGCGTTTCTCGCGATTGCCGATCGACCATTTGGCCAATTCGATGGCGGTAATATCGCCATTGCGCATTGCCGCTGCGAGGCTTTCGATCGAGCTCGTTTCGATGTTGTGATCGGTCATAGCGTTGAGTCCCTTCCCGAGTGCGGCATTCGCCGCTTGGCCGCTACGATAACTATCGCTTCGTCTTCTGCAAACCGTCTGCACACACCCTCTCCCCGTCGCGGGCGTTTGCGGTTATGTTGCGCGCCAGACTCACCAGACTCATTCGTGAACCCGAGGAAAAATCATGCCCGACGACGCCAAGCCAATGCAGCGCTTTTCGCGCGCCGCGATCGAGGACTTTATGCAGCGTTGCTTTGTGGCGACGGGCTTTCCCAGCGACGACGCCGGCATCATCGCCCGGTTCATGGCCGAATCCGACATCATGGGCAAAGACTCTCACGGTATCTTCCGCTTGCCCGCCTATATCGGCCGGGTTCAGGGCGGCGGGTTCAACAAAACGCCCAACATCCGCATCGAGCAGGAACGCACCGCGACGGCGTTGGTCGACGGCGACAATGGCATGGGCCATCTGGTGATAAACTATTGCGCCGAATTGGCCATCCGAAAGGCGAAGCAAACCGGCGTTTCCTGGGTCGGGGTGCACCATTCCAACCATGCCGGCGCCGCTGGCGCCTACGCCATGCTGCCGCTCGCCCACGATATGATCGGGATCTACGTCGCCGTTGGCAGCGCCAACCATCTGCCGCCGTGGGGCGGCACCGAGTCGATGCTGTCGACCAACCCGATCGCGGTAGCCATACCGGGGATGGAAGAAGACCCTATCCTGCTCGACATGGCCACCACCGTGACGTCCTACGGCAAAGTGAAAGTGCACGCCCAGCGTGGCATTCCCATGCCGGAAGGTTGGATGATCGACCGCGACGGCAACTCGATGACCGATGCCTCGCTGTCCGATAGCGGATTTCTATTGCCCATCGGCGGCGCCAAAGGATACGGGCTGGCGCTGATCTTCGGTATTCTGGCCGGCACCCTGAACGGCGCCGCATTCGGCAAGGATGTGGTCGACATGAACGCCGACAATAGCTCGGTGACCAATACCGGTCAGTTCATCATCGCTCTCGACATCGCCGCGTTCATGGATGTCGATAAATTCAAGCGTGAGATCGACGATGTGGTTCGACAGATGCGCAGTTCGGCGACGCTCACCGGGGTCGAGAGTGTGCGCATGCCCGGCGAAGGCAGCCACGCCGCCATCGCCGACCGGATGGCGAATGGCATTCCGTTGCCTGTCCCCCTGCTCGACGGGCTGCGCAAGGTCGCCAACGAGCTCAACGTCAGCCCCCTCGACTAGGGCGGCGCGACCCGTCGCACCATGACCCTCCACGCCCCGACCGGTCAGAGCCCATCGCCGTTGCTCATCGCTGTCTTGTGGATGGTCGGCACATTGTTTGCGTTCACCCTCATGGCGATTTCTGTGCGCGAACTCTCGGGCGCAATCCCGGCGTTCGAGATCCAGTTTTTTCGCAGCGTCGGGGCGCTGATCATTCTGGCGCCGATCGTTGCGGCCAAAGGCTGGTCATCGCTGAGGACCGAGCAGCCGAAATTGCAGGTGTTTCGTAATCTGATCCATTTCGCCGCCCAGCTTGGCTGGATTACCGGCGTTATGCTGCTGCCGTTGTCGGAAGTCTTCGCCATCGAGTTCACGACGCCGGTCTGGGCGGCCCTTATTGCGGCGATATTCCTGGGCGAACGGCT
>JBLHHE010000365.1:0-3357 GCA_047616465.1 Alphaproteobacteria bacterium | reverse complement strand
GAGGCGATCAGGGTGATGCGCGAAGTGCCCCGGTCGATCAGCATGGAGAGGTAAAGCTCGCGGGCAATATCGCAGCCTTCTTCGATATAGATCCGCTTTACCTCTTTGCCCTCGGGGCCGGTCTGCTTGGTGACCAGGGTCTGGCCGAGCATGGCGGCGGCGAACGCTTTGACCTCGTCGCTGCTGCGCGCCAGGCGAACGCCGCCGGCGCCGTCGGGATCGTTGGTAAAGCGGCCGGCGCCGCGTCCGCCAGCATGAATCTGGGACTTTACCACCCAAACGTCGCCGCCGAGTTCCTGCGCTACTTTGACAGCTTCCTCGGGCGTGTAGGCGACCCCGCCGCGCGGCACCGCGACGCCGTAGGTCGATAACAGGGCTTTGGCCTGATACTCATGAATATTCATAGAAGCGCTTGTCCGGTTCGGCGAGTTTTAGAGGTGTGCGCACATAATCCGTGCAACCTCGTATGGACGCGATTGATTACCAGTTGTTGAACACCATCAAATAAGCGCCGACAATTATGGTTAACGACGGGCACTCTAACATTCGCCACCCGCCCTTTGCCACAGGGGTGCAACCGCCCCCTCTTTGCCGTTCTTAGGCGCTATTTTTTCGATTCGCGTTGTAGTTTTTTGGTGATCTCCACCAAACCCTCTACCGCCTTGACCGATTTACGGAAGGCCGCGCGCTCCGACGCGTTGAACTTGACCTCGACGATGCGCTCGATCCCGCCGGCGCCGATGACGACCGGTACGCCCACATACAGGTTTTTGACGCCGTATTGGCCGGTCAGCCAGGCGGCTGCGGGAAGAACGCGTTTCTTGTCCTTCAAATAGGACTCGGCCATCGCGATCGCCGACGAGGCGGGGGCATAGAATGCCGACCCGTTGCCGAGCAACTCGACGATCTCGCCACCGCCCGCGCGGGTGCGTTGGACAATCGCGTCGAGACGCTTTTGTGTGGTCCAGCCCATCTTGACCAGATCGGGCAGGGGGATGCCGGCAACCGTCGAATAACGTTCTAGCGGCACCATGGTGTCGCCGTGGCCGCCGAGCACAAAGGCGGTCACATCCTCGACCGAGACCTTGAATTCTTCCGCCAGGAAATAACGGAAGCGGGCGCTGTCGAGTACCCCGGCCATGCCGACGCATTTATTGGGCTTCAATCCAGCGGCGGTGCGCAGCACGCCAACCATCGCGTCGAGCGGATTGGTGATGCAGATGACGAACGCGTCGGGACAGTTTTTGCGAATACCTTCGCCGACCGACTTCATGACGCCGGTGTTGATACCGATCAGATCGTCGCGGCTCATGCCGGGTTTGCGAGCTATGCCGGCGGTGACGATAACCACATCGGCACCCTTGATGGCGGTGTAGCTACTGGCGCCGACGATATTGGAATCAAAACCTTCGACCGGTGACGATTCGACCAAATCCAGCGCCTTGCCGGCGGGCATGCCCTTGACGATGTCGAACAGAACAACGTCACCCAATTCCTTGAGTCCGATTAAGTGGGCGAGTGTGCCGCCGATATTTCCGGCGCCGATTAAAGCGATTTTATTGCGTGCCATAAAAGGGGTGTCCCGGCGTGAGCGTTAGGGGAAAGCGACGCCAACGCATCTCGTTGGACCGCTCAAGTTGCGCGGTGTGTAACGCGAATTGCCGGGGCGTTCAAGCCGCGCCCTGGCACGGATACTGCTCTACGTCAGATGCGGCGCGGCGATATAGTCCTCGGCTTGCATTTCCATCAATCGCGATACGGTGCGTTGGAACTCGAAGGCGGTGTCGCCGGCGGGGTAGATGTCGCCGGGGGCGACTTCGGCGCTGGCGAACAAATTGACCCGGTGTTCGTATAGGGAATCGATCAGCACCACGAAGCGTTTGGCGACCTCGCGTTCGTCAGCCGAGAGCTTGGGGATGTCGTCGATGATCACGGTGTGGAAGTGGGTGGCGATGGCCAGGAAATCGGGCGCGCCGCGGGGCTCGCGGCAAAGCTGATCGAAACTAAAGCGCGCCACGCCGCGTGCGGCGAGGGGCGCAATCAGGGTGCGGCCCAGCACGGAAATCTCCACCGCTGCGCCCTTGGCGGTGTCGGTAAGGGTTTCGAACGCGGTATCGAGCCGTTCGGTGGCGGCCGGCCCCAGCGGAGTGTGGTAGACCGGCTGGCCTTTCAGCCGGTCGAGGCGGAAATCGACGCCGACGCCGATGTCGAGCACGTCGAGGCGCGCACAAATCAAGTCGATGAAAGGCATAAACCGGTCGCGCTGCAAGCCGCCCTGGTAGAGGTCCTGGGGGGCCACGTTCGAGGTCGCCACGACGACCACACCGCGTTCGAACAGCCCCTGGAACAGGCGGCCCAGGATCATCGCGTCGGCGATATTGACCACGTGAAATTCGTCGAAACACATCAACCAGGTTTCAGCGGCGATATCCGACGCGACCGCCATCAACGGGTCGTCGCGCTTGGTCGTGCGGCGTTCCGTGGTGAGCCGTTGCTGGACTTCGAGCATGAAGGCGTGGAAATGCACCCGGCGTTTGCGCTCCACCGGCGCGGTGTCGAAGAACAAATCCATCAACATCGATTTGCCGCGTCCGACCGGGCCGAAGATATAAAGCCCCTGGGGCGGCTCGCCGGTGCGCCGGCCAAGCCCAAAACGGTCTTTCCATCCCGTTAGCCAACTTTCCCCGGCGGGTTGATAGCCGTTGAGGGCATGGTGCAGGCTTTGCAGTTTCTCCGCGCCCAATTCCTGCACGGGGTCAGGTTTCAGCTCACCGGCGCGGCGCAACGAGCGGTAGCGCTGCAGCGGCAGTTCTACCGGCGAATCACTGTCGACTTTTCCCTCAGGCATGGCGGCGGTTCCATACGCTGTGAGCCGCATTCGCGCAACCGTCTATGCCGAGAGCGCGCGTTCTATTGGGCGGCGGCGGCCTGTTGGGCAAACATCTGCTCCATCTCGCGGCGCACCTGCACCGCTTGGCTGGTGGCGTCGATATCGACATTCGCCCAGGTTACCGGCTGGTCTTTTGCGACAGCGGTTTTTAGCGCGACCCCGTGCGCGAGCCCAATCGGCAGCCCGCCGTAGGTCAGGCTGTCATCGGCCGGCATCAGTTTGCCATAGACCGTGTAGCCGCCTTCGCCGTCGAGCATTTCGCCCGCCTCCAGGTCACGCTTCGCCGTGGCCACCGCGTCGCCCCGGAACCCGGTGGGCTGGCCGGTCGCCTCGCCGCGCAAGGCAACGCTGGCGACGGATATGCCTAATTCGAGGCCGATCAAATGATAGGGTTTCCACTGCGCCGAATAGCGCCCGCTCGGGTCGGTCAGCAGACCATATTCGGCGAAGCAGGTGGCGACGTAATC
>JBLHHE010000364.1:0-3361 GCA_047616465.1 Alphaproteobacteria bacterium | reverse complement strand
CGAAATCTACCGCCGCCTCGGCGGTGCTGATGGCCGAGCGGCTTAGGCGCCACACCGTAACTCGTTTCTGAAACCTAGTACTCGACCTGACCGCTGAACGACGCGACAATGGCGGCGATGTTGTCTGAGACTTATCCGCCCCTGCGTTGCCTTGCCGATGTGGAAGACCTTGAGCGGGTGCCGCTGGAAGCGCGCGTGACGGGCTGGGATTTCGGCGAAAGCCTGTTGGCCGGGTGCCGCCGCGACCCGGATAAATGGGCGTTGCACTATGTATCCGACGGAGACCCGGATACTTCGCCGGTTTCCCTGCGCTATGGCGCGTTGCACCGGGCCGGCGTGCAGGCGGCGAACCTTTTTCACAGCGCCGGCATCGGTCCCACGGACGCGGTGGTGTTTGCCGTGCCCACCACGCCCGAACTGGTCAGCGGTTTGATGGGGGCGTTTTTGTCCGGCGTGGCGTTTCCGGTCAATTGGATGCTGTCGCCGGCTCATCTGTTGGAGTTGGTGCGCTCGGTGGATGCCAAGGCCATCGTCGCGCTGGGGCCGACACCGGGCTACCATATCTGGGAGGGGTTGCAGTCGATCCGCGATGATCTGCCCGAGGGCATAAAGATACTCTCCGTTCCGGGCCCCGGCGGCACCCCCCAGGCCGATAGCGACTTCGCGACCCAAGCGGCGGCGATGGACGGCGACGCCCTGACCTTCACGCGCAGATCCGGACAGCCTGACGACATCTGCGCCTATCTCCATTCCGGCGGCACCACCGGCGCGCCCAAGGTGGTGGCGCTGACCCAGCGCGGCTTCGCCCACCGTATCTGGGCAACCAATTATACCAACGGGTATACGCAAGACGAAGTGGTGTTCCTCGACGGGCCGATGTTCCATGTGGGCGGGTTGATCATGCGCGGCCTGGTGCCGATCGCCAACGGCAACACGGCGGTCATTCCCAGCCCGCTTTGCGCCCGCGACCGGCGCTATATCGCCAATTACTGGAAATTCGTCGAACGCTACCGGGTGACGCGCCTGTCCGGCGTGCCGACCACTTTATCGGTGCTGCTCAAGTCGCCGCCCCAGGGCGAGGATATTTCCTCGCTCAAGAACCAGTTCGCCACCGGATCGACCCCGGTGCCGGTCTCGATCTGCAAGGGCATCGAAGAGCTGCTCGGGATCCGCTCGCTGATCATGTACGGCATGACCGAGAATGCCGGCAACCTGACCCTCGATCCGCGCGACGGGCCGACCAAACAGGGTTCGGTTGGCCTCCGTCTGCCCTATACCGAAATGCGCTCGGTGCAGCTGACGCCGGACAATCATATTGCGCGCGACAGCAACCCCAGTGAGATCGGCGCCATCGTCTACCGTTCGCCCGGCCTGACCGCCGGCTATGTGGAGGCGCGCTATAACGATGCGGCTTTCGTCGATGGCTGGTTCAATTCCGGCGATCTCGGCCATATCGATGGGGACGGCTATATCTGGCTGACCGGCCGGGCCAAGGATGTGATTATCCGCGGCGGCCACAATATCGACCCGGGTTTGATCGAGGAGGCTCTGCTGCAATCGCCCGACGTGGTGCTGGCGGCGGCGGTGGGCATGCCCGACGCCTATGCCGGCGAGGTGCCGGTGGCCTATGTGCAACTGGCCGCAGGGGCGACGGCGACCCCGGCGGACCTGCTGACCCTGGCGGGCGCCCATATCTCCGAGCGCTCGGCCCTGCCGAAGGAAATTTTCATCATCGACGAAATTCCCCTGACCGGCGTCGGCAAGCCGCGCAAGGTGGAGCTGCGCCATGACGCGGCGCAACACGCCTTCACGCAAGTACTACCTGCGGCGGTAATGGTGCAGGTGGCCGACGATGCAGCACAGGGTACCCTGGCGACGATCGCTCTGCCGGCAGGGGCGCCGGCCGATTTGGACGCCGAAATAGCCGGCATCATGGGCGCCTATGCCATGGCTTGGCGGATCGACCGCATGCCGCCGCGCACAAAGGAGCCGGCCCCATGAGCATCGATGCGCAAAAGCTGCTGGCCGCGCCGCCCGCCGAAGTGCCCTTCGCCTATACGGCGCGCGATACCATGGCCCATGGGTTGGCCATCGGCCTCGGCATGGATCCGCTCGATACAAAGCAATTGGATTTCGTCTATGAGGATGGCCCCGGGCTGCAGGTTTTCCCGACCTTGTCTACCGTGCTCGGCTGGGTCGATCTGCTGCGCGATCCCCTCTTCGCCGATCCGGCCTGGGGCGTCGATGCCAATGAAATGGTCGTCGGGCAATTGGTATTTCAGGCCCACAAACCGCTGCCGGTGGCCGGCCAGGGCATCGCGCGCTCGTACTTCGCCGAAGTGGTCGACCGGGGGCCGGGCAAGGCGGCGCTGCTGCGGGTGCGCAAGGATCTGGTTTTCACGGATCAGGGGCTGATGGCGACCCTCGATACCTGGCTCTATGTGCGCGGGGCAGGGGGCTTCGGCGGGCCAACGGGGGACGGGCCGGAGCGGGTCATACTGCCCGAGCGCGCGGCGGACCGGGTGTGCGATCTGCCAACGCCGGCGAATTTGGCGCTGCTCTTCCGCTTGTCCCTGGGCGACCATAACGCGCTCCACGCCGACCCGGACTACGCCAAGCGCGTCGGCTTCGAGCGGCCCATTCTGCACGGCATCGCAAATTTTTCCATCGGCGTGCACGGCGCGCTGCGCGAAATGCTCGATTACGACCCGTCGCGCATCACCGGCGGCCAGGCCCGCATGAGCGGGCCAGTGTTCCCCGGTGACACGCTGCGCACCGAGATGTGGCGGGACGACAACGCCCTGCTGTTCCGCACGGTCGCGGTGGAGCGCGACACGCTGGTCATGGATGGCGGGCGGCTCGAATTGGTGGGGTAGCTGCCGGGGGCAAATGGCGGATGGGGTGTCCGTATAATAATTGTTCGTCACTGTTCGCCATATATAAAAAAACTTTTAATCATATACTGTTAGTCAGTTTCTTTGTTCATCTCTATTCATTGAAGTTCGCCTGTATCCGCACTATAATGTGGGACTAAATGTGGGACCTAAACGAGTGCGGAGTAAACGACATGGGCAAGCTGACGGCACTAAAGGTGAAGAACGCTAAGCCGGGCAAGCATGGCGATGGTGATGGCCTCTTTCTTGTGGTCAGCGACACCGACGACCCCCAAATGGGTGCTGCGTATTCAGGTTAATGGGAACCGCCGCGATATTGGCCTGGGGTCCACGTCCGTTGTCGATCTGGCTGACGCGCGCAAGGCGGCACAGGATATGCGGCGAGCGTTCAAGAAGGGCGATGACCCGGTCGCCGAACGTAGACGAGCCAGAGGTACGATACCAACGTTCCGCGATGTTGCGAAGAT
>JBLHHE010000363.1:0-3366 GCA_047616465.1 Alphaproteobacteria bacterium | reverse complement strand
TCCGGACGGTTACGGGTTTTTTGACTATTTCGACATTATGCTCGACCCCCAACCCAACAGCCGGTTTCTCGAAACCTGCCGGGCGTTGTGGATGGGCGTTCCTGTCCTGGCCGTCGCCGGCACCGGATATCTGGGGCGGCAGGCCAGCGCGGCATTATTCGCCGCCGGACGGTCTGAATGGATCTTTCAAACAAACCAAGCACGCGCCGCCGGTGTCGCCGATCTGGTTGCCGACCTCGACCGCCTGGCAGGCCTGCGGACCAGCTTGCGCGATGAAGTATCAGCATTGGCGCTATGCGATGTGGTCGGCTTTACGCGAACCCTGGAACAGACCTTTTACGCCCTGTAGCCCCGTCGCGGATTACGCTGCGCCCGGATGCAGCGGCCAAGAAAACCCGGTCAAAGGTCATATTTGGATTCAACAGTCACGATCTCTCCGTCAAGACAGCTACCGACATCGGCGATGAGGATTGACAGCCGCCGTTCCAGACCGGCGTAGAAATTACGCATTTCCTGCGCCGCCATTCGCCGGAAAGAAGGCCGAAATTTTTCGTCCTCGATGCGGCCATCGAACCACCAGAAAATGCCCAGAAACATGCACGTCGTGCCGAATAGATAAATACCGATCGCCGGGGATCTAGCTCTCGCATCGCCGAGCAATTCGTACAGATCGTAGGCCCATGCAAGACCGAGGTCGTCAAGCTCGACCGCTGACGTCAACATCGCGTCGATTTCTGCAAATATGTATTGAGAATTCTTCGCCAATTCGGCTTCGCGCCAAATCCGGTCCGTTAGCTCCGACGGGAAGGGCCGCATTCTTCCCCGAATTTCGTCCATGAATTGAGCATGGTCGAGCGGCGGGTTTTGCAGGTCTAGGACACTTGGCAGCATGGGAGTCGTGCCGGCAATCCGGGCGCCGTCGCTGCAGTTCACGCAATGGATGCTCGGGTTCAGATTGAGGACGTTCTCGAGCCCGGCCCGAGACCAGCCGAGCATCGACTCGGTGCCCACTTCGCCGCCAAAATTCGCCGGCACCGGCAAGCGCGCACTGCCGGCGGCCCATTCCCTGGTCTTACCGAGACCGATATAGGTGTTGACGGAATGGTATTGATCGGCCTGACGGGATCCCATATCGATGCCGAACATATATAATTCGCGAAACCCCATATGGGTCAACGTGACCAAGGCCGCATTGGCAACGGTCGGACCTGCAGTGCCCATGTGATCGCTACCATTGCCGAACACTACAGCCGGACATTGGCTCTCGCGAAAATAGAGAATAACCTCATCGAACAACTCGCACACGACAGGCTGGACAGTTGCTGCACCAAGTAGCGTGATTCCGGTCAAATCAAATTCCGCCACCACCCGTTTGATGTTGGCCGCATTTTCCGGATGATTTTCCGTCTCAAGATGCATGTCGGGACGAATACCGTACGCGAGCAGGGTTCGCAGACCCGATCCTATGGATACGACAATGGCACGATCGCGTTGGGCGGCGATCACCTCCAGATCGCCGTCGATCGACGGGCCCGATCCGCAGATAAAAACCGGTTGTGTGATCGGAAGTTGCTGAGATGTAAGGACCCGCACCTTACTTTGCTTCAAATTGCCTACCGCATTGGCCATCATCACCAGCTCGTCTTCGAAAAAGCCAAGTCCAAAAATGTGAAATGAAAAATCACGGTTAAACGCCTCGTGCGCTTCCGTCAGAAGGCTCGAGCCGTAATGTTGGTAGATATAAACACCGTCAATAAGCGCGGGGTTACCCAACCGTATCAGCTTGCGTAGATGCGATGCGATCGCCTCTTGATCCTTGTCGAATACCAAATGGATAACGCAGCCGGCCTCTGCGGCCGCTTCGAACAAGGCGCGCCAATCGATCACAGATAACGAGTGGTAGAAATTGTCGAAATTGGGCTCGACGATTATCAGTTCGGCGCAGCCGGTAAACGACATTAGGGGATCGAGGTGGAGCCCTAGACCAAGACCGAAGACAATTGTGAAATGGCTTGTTTCGTCGATACGGCGCGCCGACAAGCCCACTGATTCAGCTTCCAACGCAGCAGAGAGCGCCCTCTTATATCTGCCTTCAAGGCCAAGCATATCATCGAACGCAAGGGTTTGGATAAAGCGTCGTTCCGGTCCCGATAAATACAGGTCGATCTGACGTTGGGTAAACGCCACAGCATCCTCGCCATAGAGCCGTCGATCACCCAATGCGATATCGAGCTCACCATCATCGTCAATGAATAACCGCGAATGGGGCGTTCGGACCTGCGCCAGACGGGCGTGCAAATGCGGCGCATGCTCGCGGAACGCGGCCATATTCTCGGCGAAGAACGGCGTTTCACCCGACTCCGGGTCCGTAGCTGCAGGCGCTAGATTGGTCTCTGACATGCTCTGTTTTCCTTTGGTCGCTCTTTACGGCGAGACGGTCTCGGGGAGAGGCATGGCGCCGAGGTTTTCAGCTATGCGGCCGATACCCTCGAACCAGGCCCCCACATCGTCATAGGGCTTGCCCAGACACGCCGTGAGTTCTTGCGCCGTCCGGCCTCGTAATTTAGCCAACACCTTCTCCGTGTCCTTGGCGCGACCGGCGAGCAAGGGATGCGCCGAGAAAGCCCGGTAGTGCCGCAACATGGCATCGCACTGGCCGATTGCCGCGGCCACTGTCTGCGGCGACCCGGCCCCCAATAAGTTAGCGCCATGGAGCCGATACGCGGCGACCGGCCCCGCGGCCTTCTTGCCGCGCAATCCGCCCAGCACCAGCATGGTAAAAAACCACCAATCCGCCGCAACAATGTCTTCTGGAACGATCAAGGCCACCGGGGCGACCCGGCTTGCATGCACTGCGGTGTTCGAGAACCCCAAAAAATTCCGGTCGCGGATTGTGTTCACATCCTCGACCCAGTCGGGCACGCCGGCATTGTCGAAGAACCGCCGCCCCAAACTGCGCCCGGAGGCGTCGATCAAATCCAGATCGCCATACGAAAAATCGGCCTCTGCCAAAACCTTGAGATGCCGATCCAAACCTTCCGGCGCGATCAGGTCGTCCATGTCGATAAAGACCAGAATATCGGCGCCGCTCGCCTGCCCGGCCGTCAGCATGGCGCGGCGGACCCCGGCAGGCGTATGCCCACTGGGAACTTCGGTAATGGCTATATCAACGTGCCCCGCCAAGCCGCCGAGGGCTACCTGAGCGTCGTGCAGGCCATCAACAGCGGCGACGAACACCACGTCATGACCGTCTGCGGCGGCGCGCAGCGCACCCATGAACGCGGCCAAAAACGGCCGCCCCGCCTCATATAGCGCGGCGCAAATCGCGATCTTCATGATCTCGCAACCGTTCGTTTATAAGGGCTT
>JBLHHE010000362.1:0-3376 GCA_047616465.1 Alphaproteobacteria bacterium | reverse complement strand
AAGATAGCGGAACGTAGCTTGGAAATGCGTTAACCCTCAACTGTCTGAATGTCACGCCGGCGGCGTTGCGTAACGCGGTTCCTCTCGCGCTGGCTGCAGCAATATCTTGCCCATCGCCGCGCCGTCATCGAGCAGCGTGTGCGCTTCGGCCGCCATACCGAGCGGAAACTCGGCGAAGATCGCAGGCTTAATCCGACCGTCCTTTATCATCCCCATGAGCTGAGCCAAATCCTGCCCTGTGATGTCGGGCCGGTCGTCATAGGCGTGGATCGAGAACATGCGGACCGCCGGACTGCGCCCCATCCGCTCGCACTGGGCGCGGAACACGGCGTCGGGCGGCCAGCCGTCGATCAGACCGTACAGGACCAGCATGCCCACGGGGGCCAACAGGTCGAGGTGACCGACAAAGCCCTCGCCGCCCACCGGGTCGACGAACAGATCAACGCCGCGGCCATCGGTGATCGCCATGATTCGGTCCGTTAAATCGTCGCGGCGCGTGTCGATCACATGGTCGGCGCCCTCGGTCGCCGCGAATGCTGCCTTTTCCGGGCTGCGCACCAGCGCGATCGTCGTCAGCTCCGCCGCGTTCGCCAACTGCACTAGCGCGCTGCCGACCCCACCGGCCGCGCCGACGATGGCCACCGTGTCGCCGGCCCGCACCCGCGCGGCCGCGTGCAGGATGCGATAAGCGACCCGGTAATTCATCAGGCACCCGGCATCTGCGAGGTCGATGCCGTCGGCGCACGGGAACACCCAGTCGGCATCGGCGGTGAGGAACTGGGCGTAGCAGCTGCGCTGCGGCACCGCGGACACGACGACCGGATCACCCACTTGAAAACCTGTCGCGCCGGCGCCGAGGGCCGCGACCGTGCCGCTCATCTCAATCCCCGGAATGGTAGGCAGTGGCGGCTGCCAGGGATAGAGCCCGGTGCGGACCAGTTGATCGGCAATGCCGACGCCGATTGAATGCGCCTTGACCAGGACCTGACCCGGCCCGGCCTCGGGCGTCGGCACCTCGTCGAGTTGCAGCACCTCGGGGCCACCGGTTTCGTGAAGTCTGACAGCTTTCATTTCTTAGCCTCCGCCCGCCGGGTTCACGAGCCCGAATTTGATGGCGGATGATCGCGCAAACGAGGGCGTGCACGCAACCGACAGGAAGCGGAATATGGATCCCGGATCAAGTCCGGGATGACACTCATAACAAAACCGTCATCCCGGACTTGATCCGGGATCCATGTTTTCGCGCCGGCACGAGGATGGGGACGTGACGTGGAAATGCGTTATTTATTATTCGTCTGAATAACCCGCCAAGCTGACAACAGCACGCCTTCGCGCTCGCCCCAGCCGTCCGCGACGGCCGCTTCATAGCTTTCAGAGGTCGCATCCGTCACCGGCGTCGCTATACCGCGTCCGGCGGCGACGCCGCTCATCAGCCGTAAATCCTTGGCCATCCCCGCCATGCTAAAGGCGGCCCCGTCCGGCCGCTCGCCGTTGATGACATCGACGATCCGCGGCAGTCTGCCCGGCGCGACTTTGATAGTGCCCGATGTATCGGCCAGAATATCGGCGGCTTGCGACAAATCGATGCCGGCGCTAGCGGCAATCGCCAACGCTTCGCCAACCGCTTCCCAATAGACGACGAGCGGCAGATTGACCGCCAGCTTCATCGCCGCTCCCGCCCCCACGGGGCCAACATGGTCGAGGCGACGACAGAGCTGTTCCAATAGCGGACGTGCTGCTTCCACATCGGCTGCCTCGCCGCCGGCGAGACCGAGAAGTTGGCCGTTCAATGCTGGCTGCACGCTGCCGCCCACCGGGCATTCGAGGAAACGGCCGCCCGCTTCGCGCACGCCATTTGCAACCCGCTCAGCCGTCTCGGGCAGGATCGTGCTCATCTCGATAATCAGCGTTCCGCCAAGATCGGCCGACAACAATCCGCCTTCGCCTTCGTAAATCGAGGCGATGGCGTCATCGTCGATAACGATCGAAATCACCATGTCACAGCCGGCCGCCAATGCCGCCGGACTGGTGGCAAACGCGGCGCCAAGTTCGAGCAAGGGATGGGTCCGCTCGCGGGTGCGGTTCCACACCGATACCTGCCGGCCTTCCTTCATCAAACGCTCGGCCATCGCCGCGCCCATATTTCCCGTTCCACAAATGCCAATGCGCATAAAAGCCTCCCAGCTGATAGTTGCCAGCGCCTTCCATACCAGCGCCAGGTTCGACCGGCCTCTTAGCTAATACGCCCAGACAGGTCTAGCCAATGGTATCGAGTATCGCCGCCACAATCACCAGCGCCAATCCGATACCACCCCATGTCGGCACATGTTCGGCGTCGAACAGTTCTTCGGCGCGAATGCCACCCCACAGGGCCATGGCAAGCATGCCAATACCCCCGGCGTAACCGGCCCAGGCAAGAATTTGGTTCATCATTGGCTCCTTCGCTGCGCCATACTGGCGAATTTTCGATTGTTGGAGCCTAGCGGGGATGCAAGCGGTCGGCGTTGATACGCCTCAATCTCAGATCGGTGTTCCGGCAGCCTGCTACTTATGACAAACTCACCACTGGTCACGTTTGCAGGCACGGAAATCTCCAAGACACAGGACAACAGCCATGAAAACCATCGAAATCAGCCCGGAAGAAATGCAGCTTTACATTGCCCGTTTCAACGATTTAAAGCCCAACAAGGCGCGCACTGCCGGCAACATCCCCCCCGAAGCGCGCGAAATGATGACCGCGCGGGAAACCAAAACCGTGATCGGCTATGAGGGGGCCAAGGATACGCCCTGGGGCGACGGCCCGATTGCCGGCCCGGAGAGCTTTGCCGTGGTTATCGCCGAGTGCGAGCCGGGTAACGGCCCCGGCCTGCACGTGCATCAGAATACCACCGAGACCTTCACCTGCATCCGCGGCCGGTTCCGTATCGAGTGGGGCGATGACGGCCAGCATTCGACGGAACTTAATCTGTTCGACACCATCTCGGTACCGCCCGGCGTAATGCGCCGTTTTCACAATATCAGCGACGAAAGCGGTCTGCTCTATGTCATCCTGCAGGGCGGCGAGAGTAAGCTGCGCGATGTGGAATACCCCCCCAGTATGGTCGAAGAGCTGGAAAGCAAGTTCGGCGCCGCGGTCGTTCAGGAACTCGAGGACGTTGGATATACGTTCCGCGCCGGCCTCGATTGACGAATACAGGATTTCAACATGAAAATATTCATTACCGGCGCACCGGGCTATATCGGCGGTACCGTCGCGGCGAAACTCCAGGCCGCCGGCCACCAGGTAAGCGGTCTGGCGCGTGACGACGAGAAAGCGGCTTTGCTTGAGGCGCGCGGCATCAGCCCGGTTGTCGGCACCCTTGACGATCTCGATGTA
>JBLHHE010000361.1:0-3388 GCA_047616465.1 Alphaproteobacteria bacterium | reverse complement strand
GGGATGCGGCCGAGCATACGCTCGCGCACTTCGGGATCTTTCAACATTTCCTGACGTGATTCGGTCATCACGGTAGATAAGGCGACGGCGTTGACGCGAACGCCTTGCCCGGCCCATTCGATCGCCAGCATTCGCGCCATCTGAATCATGCCCCCTTTCGAGATGCCATAAACCGTGCGGCCGGCAAGTCCGGTAAGACCATGGGTCGACGCTATGTTGACGATAGCGCCGGGCCGCTTGTGCTCGATGCAATGGCGCGCCAACCGGCAGGCGAGAAAGTAGGCGCCCTTCAAGTTGACATCGACAACGACGTCCCAATCGTCCCAGGTGATATCGATAGCCGGTTTGATCAGCGCCCGTCCAGCGTTGTTGACCAACACATCGAGGCCGCCAAGGCCTTCAACGGCAGCATCAAAACCTTGATCGATGCTGTCTTGCGACAGCATCTCCATGGCAATAGGGATTGCCTTTACGCCGGCCAAATCGGGATGGCTCATGACATCGTCGAGCCGGCCTATCTCGCGGGCGGTGAGGGCGA
This sequence comes from Alphaproteobacteria bacterium, assembly GCA_047616465.1. Lineage (GTDB taxonomy): Bacteria > Pseudomonadota > Alphaproteobacteria > UBA6615 > UBA6615 > JABDJY01. The sequence continues at coordinate 2,850 of JBLHHE010000361.1, read as the reverse complement.
GATCAAAACCATCGCGCGCCAAATTTAGGGCGATTTCACGTCCCAGCCCTCTTGAGGCGCCCGTCACCAAGGCACGGCGCGGGCCGGGCGTGGCGGTTTCGATCTGATTATCGGTCATGTTGAAATCTCCCAGCCGGTCTATCGCCGGCGCGTCAAGTTCGTACTTTTCGGCGCGGACACTAGCGAAGCAACGAAACGGTGGCTAGATAAAGTCCGCACGGGATGGATATTAACGACCCCTGGTGTCATTCGATGACAATCAGGGGCTAACTACGGTGGGTTCAAGCATGCGCATATTGGTTTTGGGAGCTGGCGCCGTCGGCGGGTGTTTTGGCGGTCGGTTCGCCGAAAGCGGGCTCGACGTGACCTTTCTGGTTCGTCCGGGGCGGCGCGCGCAACTCGACGAAAACGGTCTGGTAGTGCGAAGCAGTTTTGGCGATATCGCCGTGCCGGTGACGACGATCGCCAGCCACGAAATCACCGCGCCCTACGATGTCGTGTTGCTGTCGTGCAAGGCCTACGATTTGGATGATTCCATGGCGGCGATCGCACCGGCGATGGGCCCCGATAGCATGGTGTTGCCGTTGCTCAATGGATTACAGCATATCGAAATTCTGCAGGCGCGGTTCGGCAAGGGCAATGTGTGGGGCGGCTCTTGCTATATCGGCGCGGCGTTCGATTCCAGCACCGGAGAAATCAATCACTTCGGCAATTTCCACCGCATTGTTTTCGGCGAGCTCGATGGCAAACCATCGGCCCGCGCCGATGCGTTCGCGGCACTGGACGCTACGACCGCTTGCGATATCGAATTCAGCCCCGACATCGTGCAAACCATGTGGGACAAGTACGCGATGCTGTCGGCGCTGGCCACGGCCAACACGATTACGCGCGCTGTCATTGGCGAGATTCTCGAGGCGCCGTCCGGCGAAGCGTTTTTGCTCGCAGCGTTGGCCGAAACCCGCGATACGGCGGCGGCGCTGGGCCATCCGGTCACGGCGCCGACGTTGGAGGCCTACAATAAAATGTTCACCACCCGCGGGTCAGCCTTCGCCGCCTCGATGTTGCGCGATATGGAAGCCGGCAAGCCCACCGAGGGCGAGCATGTCATCGGTGATCTTGTTCGCCGCGCCGCGGCCCAGGGTATCGAGACGCCCATGCTGCGGTGCGCTCTTGCAACCATCGAAACCTATGAGGCCAAACGGAAATCGGGCGCTGATACGGGGGCAACGTGACGCCGCAATATTACCTGCTTCCAGGGCGTTTTTTCGGCGCTGAATCGATGATAGGTTGACGCCATGAAGCGGATTGTAACTTTCCTCACAATGCTCGTAATGCTGGCTGGCGGGCCGGCGATTGCGCAAGACTATAATGCGGGCGTCACGGCTTTCCAGGCGGGGGATTACTCCACCGCTTTGAAAAATTGGATGCCGCTGGCCGAAAAAGACGATGCTGAAGCGCAGCGCAATATCGGCGTTATGTATCACCAGGGTTTGGGCGTGCCTCAGAGCGACGGCGAGGCGGTAAAGTGGTACCGCCGTGCGGCCGAAAATGGCCATCCGCGCGCGCAGCAAAATCTCGGCGTCATGTACGAAGAAGGCGCCGGTGTGCCGCAGGATTTTGCAGAGGCGGCAAAATGGTATCGAATGTCGGCCGAACAGGGCAACGTCTTCGCAAAACTAAACCTTGGTGTCCTCTATGAGAGGGGCACGCCCGGCGTGCCGCGGGACGTCGTGCAAACGCACATGTGGTACAATCTGGCCGCTGCCCAGGGCCACACCGACGCCGGCCAATTGCGCGATGATGTCGCGGCGGATATGACCCCCCAGCAGGTCGCCGAGGCCCAACGCCTGGCCCAGGAATGGTTGGCGAAACATCCGCAATAGTCATCTTTCTAGGCCCAAAACGTGACTGCCCGGTAGCTGGCGCCGACTCTACGGTTTCGTCCATAATCCGTTGGTCAATGGGAACGGGGAGAAGATCATGAGGGCAATACGAATTGTTGCCGTGTCGGCGGTTCTGGTCGCGGGTCTGGCGCAAGCCAGTGTAGCCAACGCGCTTTCGCAAGATGTTCGAATCGTGCGCGGCGGCCAGCCGGCGAGCATCACCGAAGTCCAGGAGGCAGGTGTGCGGGTTTTTCGCGGTACGCCTATGACAAGTTTGGCCGCCCTCGACGGTAATAATCCCGACCCTAAGCCGTCCGTCCAGGCGCTATCATCGGGCTCTAAAATTTGGTTTGTCGATCGCGCCGCGGGCAGGTTGAGCGTGTGCCGGTTGGCCAAGACCACCCAAGTCGGTGAGCACAGGATCGATTGCAACTCGCGCGCCTTGCCGCGCTAGAATTCTATCTCCCGGTAATACGCCGTCCGGGTTTTCTCGTTGATCCACATTACGCGCGAAAACCCGATCGACTGAGTGTGGGATAGCTTTCCCGCGATCTTCTCTGCGGTTTGCCGATCCACATAAAGAGCGTCAGACCGGTTGATCTCATCGGGTTTCCACCATGACAAACGGTCCCGGTAGGCGCGTAGATCGAAACGATTATCGTCGCGCGCCGTCAGGGAGATTTTGACCATGTCTTTGGTTTCCGCGATCCGGTCGATGTCGCCGGGCTCGCGATAGTCGAAGCGCACGAAATAAGAGCCGTCGCGCAGGCTGAACGAAAGGAAATAAACCGAAGACATCGCCTGGGCCGGGCCGGTTCCGAAGAGTGCCTCGACGCCCGTCTTCGCCCGCTCCGTATCGGGGCCTTGGGCCAGGGACAGCGGCCAGGGTTCTTTCGCAGCGATAATGAGGGTGCCCCAAAACAGGGCCGGCGCGGAGATCGCCAGCCAGCACAGCGCCAGAAAACCA
>JBLHHE010000360.1:0-3390 GCA_047616465.1 Alphaproteobacteria bacterium | reverse complement strand
CGGCCCTTTGCGCGCCGACGCGCCAGCACACGGCGACCGCCGACTGTTTTCATGCGCGAGCGAAAGCCGTGCCTCCGCTTGCGGACTAAATTACTAGGTTGAAAAGTACGTTTCACTACCGCCGCTCCATTTGTCCGCAGGCTGCAAACTGGCGCTGTATAAGGATTAGATGGTTCGAAGTCAACGTAACAGGTATGTCTTAGTTGCGAAGTGGCGCTCACGCATAGGTGAATGGCCCGGAGCGAGGCTGTGCCCCACCTTTCGATCTACGTAAAATAATAATCAACGATGGTTAATACGATGCGTAAAGTTCCTGAGGGTTCCGTTAAGAGTACCGCCAAGCCTTCTTCTCCCTTAATTCTTAAAATCGCCCTCATAGTGTTGCTGGCCGCCGGTTTGGCTGTCTTTTTTGCGTTTGACTTGAACACGTATGTTTCGATCGACAGCCTAAAGAGCCACCGAGAGGTCTTGAGAGAATTCGTTAACCAGAACGGAGTCTTGGCGGCGTTTCTATTCGGCGCCGTGTATGCGGTGGTCGTCGCGTTCTCACTGCCGGGGGGCGCTGTTATGACCATCGCCGGCGGATTTCTGTTCGGCTGGCTGGGCGGGGGCTTGATCGTCGTTGTCGGGGCGACGATCGGGGCGACGGCCCTATTTCTCATCGCCCGCACCGCGATTGGCGGTTTTCTCGAGTCCAAGGCGGGGCCTTTCCTCCTAAAAATGGAGGATGGCTTCCGTCAGAACGCGCTGAGCTATCTATTGGTGCTCCGCCTGATCCCGATTTTTCCGTTCTGGCTGGTTAATCTGGTGCCGGCGTTTCTGGGCGTTTCGACGACGACCTATATCACCGCCACGTTCTTCGGCATCATTCCGGGCACATTCGTCTACGCATCGGTCGGCAACGGGCTGGGCGCGCTATTCGACGCCGGCGACGACCCCGATCTGGGGATCATCTTCGAGCCACAGTTTCTGGCGCCGCTCCTCGGCCTTGCAGTCCTGGCAATCATTCCAGTGGTATACAAAAAATGCCAAAACCGGCGCAAACAGGCACCTTCTGTCTGACCTCTCCATTCCCTTCTTAGTAGGACAGATGACGTTATGGTTGAAACGCTAGAAGTCGATTTGTGTGTCATTGGCGGCGGCTCCGGTGGCCTCTCGGTGGCCGCGGGGGCCTCTCAGATGGGGGCAAAGACGGTGCTGTTCGAGCGCGGTAAGATGGGCGGCGACTGCCTCAACTATGGATGCGTGCCGTCGAAAGCCTTACTCGCCGCTGGGCATGCCGCGGCTCATTATGGGCATTCGGGAACATTTGGCGTCGAGGGCGGTCCGGCCCGCGTCGCGTTCGACAAGGTGAACGATCATGTGCACGCGGTCATCGCCTCGATCGCTCCCCATGACAGCGTCGAGCGCTTCGAAGAGCTGGGCGTTCACGTGGTGCAGGAGGCGGCGCGGTTCACCGGGCCGCGCGAGGTAACGGGCTCGGACGGCACGCGTGTGCGGGCGCGCCGGTTTGTCGTCGCCACCGGATCGTCGCCCGCCGTACCTCCCATACCGGGCCTCGACACTGTCGACTATCTGACCAATGAGACCGTGTTCCTACTGCGCGTCTGTCCCGAGCACTTAATCGTCGTTGGCGGGGGCCCGATCGGGCTGGAGATGGCGCAGGCCCATCGCCGGCTGGGCGCCCGGGTGACCGTATTGGAAGCTTTTGAGATTATGGGACCGGACGATCGCGAACTGGCCGCGGTGGTGCGCGCGCGCCTGATTAAGGAAGGCGTAGAGATACATGAGGGCACCGCCGTTCAAAGCATTGAGAAAACCGAGGACGGCGTTGCCGCGATAGTGGCGCGCGACGGCGAGACCCATCGGATCTCCGGCAGTCATCTTTTGGTCGCTGCCGGCCGCCGCCCCAACCTCGACGGGCTCGACCTCGAGGCCGCCGGGGTGGAATATTCGCGCACAGGCATCGAGGTCGATCAGCGTCTGCGAAGCACGAATAAACGGATTTTTGCCATCGGCGATGTGGCCGGCCGCTACCAGTTTACCCATGTCGCCGGCTATCATGCGGGCATTGTCATTCGTAACGCGCTGTTTCGCCTGCCTGCCAAAGTTAATTACGACGCGGTTCCGTGGGTAACTTACACCGACCCGGAACTGGCTAATGTCGGTCTCAGCGAGGCGAAAGCGCGCGAGCAATATGGCGCCGCGGTACGCGTTGTCACCGCCTCGTTTGCCGAAAACGATAGGGCGCGGGCTGAACATCGCACCGAAGGTTTCGTCAAGGTGGTCATCGGGCGCGGCGGGCGAATCCTCGGGGCCGGTATCGTCGGGTACCATGCCGGCGAGCTGTTGCAGCCCTGGATACTGGCGATCGGGCAAAAAATGAAGATTGGCGCCATGGCCGGCATTATTGCGCCCTACCCGACGATGGGGGAGATCAACAAGCGGGCGGCCGGCAATTACTATACGCCGTCGCTGTTTTCTGAGCGCACCCGACGCATCGTGCGGCTGCTGGCCCGGCTCGGCTAGCCGATGCCTGGCAAACGACGGCAAGTCGAAAGACTGACTTTGCCCCTCATTTTCTGCTAATGAACAAAGCGGATGTTTCGCCCGCAAAAATTCCCGCTACCCTCGCTGCGCCGGTCCTTATCGGCGCGGCTGCTGCTGTTGACGGTTTTTTTCGTCATGATGGCCGAGATATTGATTTATGCCCCCTCGGTCTCGAATTTTCGCATCACCTGGCTGAACGACCGCCTGGCCTCGGCAGATCTGGCCATACTTGCCTTGGAGGCGGCGCCGGAGGGGGGGCTCAGCGTTGAACTGAAGTCTGAGCTGCTGGGTCGTGTGGACGCGTTCGCCATCGTCCTCACCCGTCCCGACCGCCGTCTGCTGCTCTATACGCAACCGCCGCCGCCGGTCGAAATCACGGTCGATCTGCGTCAAGGCTCGTTGATCGGTGGGATCGGCAACGCGTTTGCCACGCTGATGCGGCGCGGCGACGGCGTCATGCGGGTGATCGGCGAGTCGCCGCAAAATCCGTCGATGATTGTCGAAGTCGTCTTGAACGAAGCCCAGTTACGGGCTGAAATGTATGCCTATTCGCGCAACATCCTACTGCTGTCGATCGTCATTTCGCTGTTCACGGCGACCCTGCTTTATTTGGCGCTGCAATGGCTGCTGGTGCGGCCGATGCGCCGGATTACCGAGGGCATCGCTGAATTTTCGCACGATCCGCAGAACGTCGCCACGGGTGTACAGCCGAGCACGCGCGACGATGAAATCGGTGTCGCCCAAACCGTGCTCGTGGAAATGCAGAAAGATTTACGCGCGTCGCTCAAACAGCAGGAGCGATTGGCCGCCCTGGGTTCGGCTGTGAGTAAGATCAATCAC
>JBLHHE010000359.1:0-3399 GCA_047616465.1 Alphaproteobacteria bacterium | reverse complement strand
CGGTGTGAATAGTAATCCGCGCTTTTTTCGCCGGGCGTTCGATAATGATCCGGCTTATACCGGCGCCCACGAGGCGCTTCTCGAGAAATTTACGTAGCTCCAGGTCTTCCAGAAGCAAAGTGCCATAGGCCGCGCCCTCGGCGTACCAGCGAGAGTCCCAGGTGCGATTGATACCGAGCCGGAGCCCAATGGGATTTACCTTTTGGCCCATTACGATGCCTCCTCTTGCTCGCGTACAACGAGAGTTATGCTACTGAACGGTTTCAGAATTTGCGCCATCCGCCCGCGCGCCCTCGGACGCCAACGTTTCATCACCATTCCCTTACCAACCGACGCCTCTGCAACGATCAGCCGGTCAACGTCGAGTTGATGGTTGTTCTCGGCATTCGCGATCGCACTTTCCAGACCCGCCTTAACGGCCAGGGAGATGCGGCGACGCGAAAATTCAAGATCGCGCAACGCGGTTTGCACATTCTTGCCGCGAATAGACTGCGCCACCAAATTAAGCTTTTGCGGACTGACCCGAAGCGAGCGAATCACGGCTCTTGCTTCGTTGTCAGCCAAACGGCGAGGTGATGATTTCTTGCCCATAATTAGCCCCGCTTCGCCTTACGGTCGGCGATGTGGCCGTAGTAAGTGCGCGTCGGCGAAAACTCGCCAAATTTATGGCCGACCATGTTTTCAGTCACCAAGACCGGAATGAACTTGTGACCGTTATGAACACCAAAAGTTATCCCGACGAATTGCGGTAAAATTGTCGACCGCCGTGACCACGTCTTGATCACGTCGTTTCTCCCAGACCCCCGAACAACTTCTGCCTTTTTCAGCAGATAGCTATCTATGAAAGGTCCTTTCCAAATGGAACGTGCCACCCTCGGTCTCCTCTATTTCGCGCGTCGACGAAGGATCAAGGATTGGGTCCGTTTATTGGACCGCGTCCGTTTACCCTTTGTCGGCTTGCCCCATGGCGAAACAGGATGACGGCCACCTGAGGTCCGTCCCTCGCCACCACCGTGGGGATGATCGACCGGGTTCATCGCAACACCGCGAACTGACGGGCGCTTGCCCATCCAGCGCTTGCGTCCCGCCTTACCCAGTTTGATATTCGATTTATCGGCGTTCGATACCGCACCGATCGTCGCCATGCATTCGGCGCGCACCATACGCACTTCACCAGACGTCAACTTCAACAGCGCATAGCCCTGGTCGCGTCCCACCAGCTGCACATAAGTGCCGCCCGCGCGCGCTAGCTTGCCGCCGCCCGAGGCCTTGAGTTCTACATTATGTATAATCGTGCCGATCGGAATCGAACTCAGCGGCATTGCGTTGCCGGGTTTGATATCCGCCCGTGCGCCCGCGACAACCGTATCGCCAACGCTCAACCGTTGCGGCGCCAAAATATAGCTCTGATCACCATCTTCATATTTGATGAGAGCAATAAAAGCGCTGCGGTTGGGGTCATATTCGACCCGCTCCACCGTCGCCGGAACGTCGAACTTGTTACGCCGAAAATCGATCTTTCGGTACAGCCGTTTATGGCCACCGCCACGACGGCGCGCGGTGATCCGACCGGTGTTGTTGCGGCCGCCCTTTTTCGACAGCCCCTCGGTGAGTTGCTTGACCGGGTCGCCCTTCCACAAGGCCGAACGATCCACAAGCACCAACCCCCGCTGACCGGGCGTATTTGGCTTATATTGCTTAAGTGCCATCGATTCTTTCCCTTACACGCCCGACGCAATGTCGATCGATTCGCCATCGGCGAGTCGAACTAGCGCTTTTTTATAATCCGATGTGCGTCCAAGACGGCCCCGCCAGCGTTTCGTCTTGCCGACCTGGCGCAGCGTGTTAACGCCATCAACCTTGACGCCGAACAGACCCTCGACTGCGGCCCGAATTTCCGGCTTCGTCGCATTCAACGGCACCCGGAACACCACTTGATTATGCTCCGCCACAAGCGTCGATTTCTCAGTGATAATCGGGTAACGCACGATGTCGTACATCCGCTCTTGCGAAATCGTAATGCGGCCGCGCGGTTTACGTGACGTGCTCATCGCAGGCGCTCCTGTAACTGTTCGACCGCTTCGCGGGTCAGCACCAGCGTATCGCGACGCAGAATGTCGAAGACGTTGGCGCCCTTCTGCTGCAACAAGTCGATACCCGGAATGTTTCGGGTCGCCAAAACCATGTTTTGGTCGAGCTCGGCCCCATCGACGATCAATGCCGACGTCAATCCCAGCTTACTCAGCGTCGCCGCCATGGGTTTGGTCTTGGGCTCGCCCAACTTCGCCGTATCGACGACGATCAGTTTACCGTCCGCCTGCTTTGCCGACAGTGCCGACTTCAACGCCATCCGGCGCACCTTCTTCGGCATTTCAAGATCGTGGCTACGCGGTGTCGGCCCGAAGGTCGTTTGCCCGCCGCGCATCTGCGCCGCGCGATTGCTGCCGCGCCGGGCACGGCCTGTGCCTTTTTGCTTGAACGGTTTTGCGCCTGTACCGGATATTTCGCTAATCGTTTTTGTCTTGTGGTTACCCTGACGGCGCTTGGCGAGCTGATAGTTCACCATGCGGCTCAACAGATCCTTACGCACCGGCAAACCGAATATCGCGTCGTCGAGTTCAATCTCGCCGGCGGCCTTGTTGTCGAGGCTAATTACCTTGCACTTCATGGCCTATTCCTTCGCCGCATCATCTGCGCCGTCTTCGGCGGCAGGCGTCTCGGCGGCTTCTTCACCAGCCGCGTCGGGGGCAGCCTCGACGACAACTTCGTCCTCTGGCGCGTCTTCGGCAGCTTCGTCAGCGACCGCTTCGCCTAAAAGAGCGGCGGGGAAGGGCAAGTCGTCCGGCGCCTTCTTTTTGATGGCATCGCTCAACAGAACATAGCCTCCGCTCGAACCGGGAATAGCGCCTTCGACAGCGATCAATCCATCTTCCGGATCGGTCGACACAATGCGCAGGTTTTGAATGGTTACCCGCTCGTCACCCATATGGCCGGCCATTTTTTTACCCTTGAACACCTTACCAGGGTACTGGCACTGCCCGGTCGAACCATGACTGCGATGCGAAATCGATACGCCATGGGAAGCCCGCAAGCCCTTAAAATGATGCCGCTTCATGGCCCCCGCAAAGCCCTTGCCTATCGAGGTTCCGCTGACATCGACATATTGGCCGGCAACGAAATGGGCCGCTGAAATTTCGGCGCCCGTATCGAGCATGGCATCAGCGCTGACCCGAAATTCCGCCAAGCGGCGCTTCGGCTCAACTTTTGCCTTGGCAAAATGGCCGCGCATTCCCTTGCTGACCCGCTTCGGTTTGGCCGGCCCGACACCAAGCTGCACGGCGGTATAACCGTCACGCTCTTCGGTACGCTGGGCGATAACCTGACAGCCATCGACCTTGA
>JBLHHE010000358.1:0-3405 GCA_047616465.1 Alphaproteobacteria bacterium | reverse complement strand
GATAAATTTGCTCCGCCAGTAGACCGCGCACAAGAAGATGGGGCCAAGTCGCCTGCCCTAACGACAATACCCGATCAGCCCCCTCGCGCACCGACGGCGCTAAACCGTCGGCGCCACCGATGACGAATGCTATATCGCGGCGGCCCTCATCCTGCTGGCCGCTTATGAGCCCAGTAAATTCCCGGCTGGTATACTGCTTGCCGTGCTCGTCCAACGCCACGATGAACGCGCCCTCGGGAATGGCCTGTTGCAACAGCGCAGCCTCAGCCTCGGTGACCTTGTTCGGCGCGGTGTGTTTGCGCAGATCCTGCTCGACTAAAGTTATCGGCCATTGGGTCACGCGATCGCAATAATGTTTGAAAAGCGCCGCTTCCGGGCCCGCCCGGGCGCGGCCTATCGCCACGATGTGAATGCGCATCTAGATCTAGATTGCTGTTGCTAGACCGTCGAGACTTCGTTCAAATTGCCCTCAACGGGGCCCGATTCCCATAATTTTTCGAGATCGTAATAGGCCCGGACTTCGGGCCGGAATAAATTCACGATGACGTGGCCCGCATCGATCAGGACCCAATCCTTGATCTCCCGGCCCTCGCTGCGCACACCGCGCACCCCGGCATTTTTCAGTTTCGTGAGCAGGTGATCCGTCGATGCGTCGACATGGCGGGCCGAGCGGCCGCTGGCGACCACCATAAATTCGGCAATATCCGTTTTACCGGCCAGGGGAATTACAATGACATCGTTCGCCTGATCTTCTTCCAACGATTCCTCGACCAGGGCCAAGATTTTTGCCGCCATCTCAGGCGAAGTCTTCTTCCGTGCTGCCACTATGTTTGTGTCCTCGTTCGCAAATTTGTTCCCCCCGCTTCTCACTATACTACTTGCTCGACCATTCACCCGTTAAACGAATGTCGGTCGATGCCGCCGGATGCCGGCGCAACGGCACAAAGGTCCATGCTGGGGGCGTCCGGGTGGCCAAGCTTGCCGCCCGTTCGACCGGCTGCCGATGGGCGCTGTACCGGTGGGCGGCTATTCCAGCCAAAGCCTTGAAATCATAGGTTTCTCGGGCGAAGACCGCAATGGAGACGGTGTTAAATATTTGTGTCCAACGGCGCCATTGGGGCATTTGCGCCAAATTATCCGACCCCATCAGCCACACGAACCGGGTGGCGGGGAATTGCTGCCTCAGCCGGGCGATCGTATCGACCGTATAGCGCGTGCCCATCTGGGCCTCGATCGTCGTCACCCGAATACGCGGGTGGCGGGCGACAGCGCGGGCGGAAGCCGCCCGCTCGGCCAGCGGGGCCATGCCGTCCGCCGCCTTGAGCGGGTTTTGCGGCGACACCAACCACCACACCGCATCGAGCTGCAGGCGCTTCAAGGCCTCAACGCTAATATACAAATGGCCGTCATGGGCCGGATTGAACGATCCGCCGAGCAGCCCAATCCTCTGGCGGCCAACACCGCCCGCCAGCGCTTCGAAATCAGTCACCTTCAAGGCCGTAGCTGTCCGGCGCCGCGTACGACGTATTTATAGGTGGTCAGCTGTTCGGCGCCGACCGGACCGCGCGCATGCAGCCGGCCGGTGGAGATACCAATTTCCGCCCCCATACCGAATTCGCCGCCATCGGCGAACTGGGTCGAGGTATTGTGCATGACGATGCCGCTATCGACCCGGTCGAGGAACCGCGCCGCCGCCGCGTTGTCGTCGGTCACGATGGCATCGGTGTGGCTGGAGCCATGGTGGTTTATGTGGTCGATCGCGCTATCGACCCCATCGACTACTTTTACCGAGACGATGGAATCCAAATACTCGGTGTTCCAATCCTCCTCCGTCGCCGCGCCAATGCGCCCATCGATGCCTTGCGCCGCCGCGTCGCCGCGCACTTCGCAACCGGCCTCAGCCAGATCGTCGACGATTGGAACCAACATTTCCGACGCCACCGAACGGTCGATTAAAACGGTCTCGGTCGCGCCACAAATACCGGTGCGGCGCATTTTGGCGTTGAGCACAATGGCGCGCGCCATATCGGGCTGGGCCTTCTCATGCACATAAGTGTGACAAAGACCCTCGAGATGCGCGAACATCGGCATGCGCGCTTCGGCCTGGATCCGCTCGACCAGGGATTTGCCGCCGCGCGGTACGATAACATCGATAAACTCGTCCATCGCCAACATGGCGCCGACCGCCGCACGGTCGGTTGTCGGCGGCGCCTGCAGGCAGGTCACCGGCAACCCCGCCGCCGCAAGGCCTTGCTGCAAACATTCGAGGATCACCGCCGACGTATAGAAGGTATCCGATCCGCCACGCAGGATGGCCGCATTGCCGGACTTCAGGCAAAGGCCGCCGGCATCCGCCGTCACGTTGGGCCGGGATTCGTAGATCACGCCGATGACGCCAAGCGGCACACTGATGCGGGCAATCTTCAACCCGTTCGGCCGGTCCCATTCGGCGAGCACCTTGCCGACCGGGTCGGGCAACGCCGCGACCTCTTCCAGCCCCCGCGCCATCGCCTCGATGCGTTTGTCGTCCAGGTTCAGCCGGTCGAGCATTGCGCCGCTGATCCCCTTTTGCTCGGCCGCCGCCACATCCTTGGCATTGGCGGCCAGAATATCAGCCCGGCGCGCGCGCAGCGCCGCCGCACCAGCACGGATCGCGGCGTCCTTGTCAGCGCTGGTAGCCTGGGCCAGTTCGCGCCCCGCCTCGCGCGCCGACGCGCCCATGGCGTGCATCACCGCCGCTATATCAGCGTTTTCTGTTATGTCGTGCGCTACAGTCATGGTCTTCACATCTTTCAGATGGCGCGAGCGGCGAAGATAGTCAATTCCGGCACAAATTTCACCCTATTTGCCCCTATTGAGTTTGCGAGGCCCCGCCAGGCCGCGTGCCCAGCCATATTCCGGCCAGGATGAGCGCGCCACCGAGCGCTGTGGTCCAGCTCAGGCCTTCGCCGAAATAGGCCCAGCCGAACAGCGCGGCGAGGACGGGTTCGCCCAGAAAAATTAGGGCAATCAGCGTTGGCGGGATGGCGCGGACCGCCCAGTTAATGCCCGTATGGCCGATAATCTGGCTGAACAGCGCGAGCGCGATCATCGCCCCATAGGTCGTCATCGACAGGCCAGCGACGGGTAGATCCAGCGCGATGACGGCAATCCATAACATCGCCGCCGCGGCGCCATAGACCAAGGTCACGAAGGGCAATAGAGCCACGCTCTGCCGCGTCTTTTGCGCCAGCAGCAAAAATCCGGCGATGAACAGGCCGCCGGCCAGCGCCAACAGATCGCCGAACACCGAAGCGCCGCCATCCGCCGCGCTGCCCACCGCGAGGATCACGCTGCCGGTTACAGCGATCGCTATGCTGAACCAGGTCAGCCGGCCGGGCTGCACCCGCAAGACCAAGAGGCCGT
>JBLHHE010000357.1:0-3406 GCA_047616465.1 Alphaproteobacteria bacterium | reverse complement strand
ACCCGGTATTTGGCCAAGAATGTCGTTGCCGCTGGCCTGGCCGATCGCTGCACGATCCAGGTGGCTTACGCGATCGGCGTTTCCCGTCCGCTGTCGGTCTATGTCGACACCCACGGTACCGGCAAGGTGGATGAGGAAAAGCTCGCCGAGACATTGTGTGAGGTCATGGATCTCAGCCCCCGCGGCATTCGCGAACATCTTGGGCTGAGCCGGCCGATCTACGCCCGCACGGCGGCCTACGGGCATTTCGGCCGTGAGCCGGAAGCCGATGGCGGATTTTCCTGGGAAAAGACCGATCTTGCCGACGCTTTGCGTAACGCGTTCTAAAGGCGCGTTGCCGGTTTAGGCCGGCACGCTATGGACGCCCAGGCACCAACATCCGACCCGCGTTTCCATGGCCGCCGCCGCGGCCGTCGTTTGCGTCAGCAGCGCGAAGCGTTGGTCGACGCCCTGCTGCCGTCGCTCGAATTATCGCTGCCCGCGGACGGCAGCGCGCTCGATCCCGCCGCGCTGTTCGCCAGGCCGGTGCGCGAGGTTTGGCTCGAAATCGGCTTCGGCAATGGCGAGCATTTGATCTGGCAGGCGCAGACCCATTCCGATGTCGGAATTATTGGCGCCGAACCCTTCTTGAACGGGGTTGCCCGGCTGCTCTCCTATATTGCCGATAGTGCTGTCGACAATATTCGCATTGTACCCGACGATGTGCGCCCGATCCTGGATCAATTGCCCCCCGGCTCGATCGGCCGGGTCTTTATTCTGTTTCCCGATCCCTGGCCGAAAGTACGCCACCACAAGCGCCGGCTAGTCAGCGAAGAGACCCTGGATATGTTGGCTGATGTCATGGCCGACGGCGCCGAACTGCGTCTGGCGACCGATGATGCCGATTATGCCGCCTGGATGCTGCGTCTTGGGTTGGCGCATGCCGAATTCGACTGGCAGGCGCGGCGCCCCGATGATTGGCGCCGCCGGCCCGACGATTGGCCCGCGACGCGATATGAGCAAAAAAACCGCAGTGGCGGCCAGGGCCCGGTTTTCCTGCGGTTTTGCCGCCGGTCGCGGGTTTAGGCGATTTGCGTTGTAAAGCTTGCGTTTTTGCCGGTTCTGCCTATATTTAGGCCCATAAATCCCGGTTGCCTGGAAACAGGCGAACAAGGGGTGGCCCGGGAAAGCCGGCGCCACCTTTTTTATTGCGAATCCCCGCGCCCACCTTTTGCGGTCGGGGTTCGGCAAAAGTAGACGAGACAAAGACCGAATGAGCCTAGTCAGCGATACGGTGCAGACCGACATCGTTCTGGAGTTGATCGAGCCGTCCTTGATCGATCTCGGGTATGAGATCGTGCGGATCCGACTCCGTGGCGACGGCCGGACGGTCTTGCAGATTATGATAGACAGGGCCGACGGTGCCGAGGTGGCGGTCGAGGATTGTACATTGGTGAGCCGCACCGTTTCGGTATTGCTCGATGTTGCGGACCCGATTGCCGAGGCCTATGAACTCGAAGTCAGCTCGCCCGGCCTGGACCGGCCGCTCACGCGAGCCAAGGATTTTCAAAGCTTCAGCGGCAGCGAGGCTAGAGTTGAATTGAAGGCCGCTGTTGAGGGCCGGCGCCGCTTTCGCGGGCGTCTTCTCGGATTGGACGGGGACGTGGTCCGGATGGTGGTGCCGCTCGATGCGGTCGAAACCGAATTCGCATTGCCGTTCGAGGCAATTGAGAAAGCAAAGATTGTGTTGACCGATGAACTTCTCGCTGCCGTGCAGCGCGAACGAAGCAACCAAGGGTAAAAGGCTATGGACGGAGGTCCCAGCAGGATCGAAATGTTGGCCGTCGCCGAAGCGGTGGCACGCGACAAGGGCATCGAGCGCGAAGAAGTGCTGGAAGCGATGGAGCAGGCTATTCAAAAGGCCGGCCGGTCGAAATATGGGCCCGAGCACGATATTCGTGTGACCATCGCCCGCGACACCGGACACATCTCTTTGGCGCGCTATCGCGAAGTCGTTGAAGAAATCGAGGACGAACATACGCAGCTGACCCTCGATCAGGCTCATCTCGAAAAGGAGGATGCTGTTATAGGTGAATTCCTGATCGACGATCTGCCGCCAATCGACTTTGGCCGCATTGCCGCGCAAACCGCGAAACAGGTTATCGTTCAACGGGTTCGCGATGCGGAACGCGAGCGCCAATACGAAGAATACAAAGACCGGTCCGGGGAAATCATCAACGGCCTGGTGAAGCGCGTCGAGTATGGCAACGTGACGGTCGATCTGGGCCGTGGCGAAGCGATCCTGCGGCGCGACGAAAGTCTGCCTCGGGAAAACTTCCGGACCGGCGACCGGGTACGGGCTTATATTTACGATGTCCGGCGCGAGCCGCGTGGCCCGCAGATATTTCTGACCCGCACACGGCCCGAATTCATGAAGGCCTTGTTTGCCCAGGAAGTGCCTGAAATCTATGACGGTATTATTGAAATTCGGTCCGCGGCCCGCGATCCGGGCAGCCGCGCCAAAATCGCCGTAATCTCGAAAGACGGCTCGATCGATCCGGTCGGCGCGTGCGTCGGTATGCGCGGCAGCCGTGTTCAAGCGGTCGTTGGCGAGCTTCAGGGGGAAAAAATCGATATCATTCCCTGGTCGCCGGATACAGCGACGTTCGTGGTCAATGCGTTGGCGCCCGCCGAGGTGACCAAGGTCGTTCTCGACGAAGATGCCCATAAAATCGAAGTCGTTGTGCCTGATGAGCAATTATCTCTGGCGATCGGCCGCCGTGGCCAGAACGTTCGGTTGGCGTCGATGTTGAGCGGCTGGGATATCGATATCTTAACCGAGGAAGAAGAATCCCGCCGCCGGCAGGAAGAATTCAATACGCGCAGCCAGATATTCATCGAAGCGCTCGATGTTGAGGACGTGATCGCCCATTTGCTGGTAACGGAAGGCTTTGCCTCGGTCGAGGAAGTGGCGTTCGTGCCGCTGGAGGACTTGTCGACGATCGAAGGTTTCGACGACGATATTTCCGAAGAACTGCAGGCGCGTGCCCGCACCTGGTTGGAAGAGCGTGACACGGCTCTCGATGCTGAACGTAAGAAGCTTGGTGTTGAAGACGCGGTCATCGGTATGCAGCGTCTGTCCCTATCTCAGATCGTTTTGCTTGGCAGCAAGGGAACGCGGACTGTCGATGATATTGCGGGTCTCACGCCGGACGAGTTGCGGTTTTTGTTGATGGAAATCGAGACCGAGGTAAAAGTCGACGATTTATGGGAAATGTCGGAAAGCGATGTGAGCCGGCTGGTGCGGCACAGCCCCCTTCATGGAGATGAAGCGAATGCGATCATTATGGCCGCCCGCCAGATAATTTACGGCGATGATGTTCTCACGCCGGAGCCGGAAGTCGTAGAAGGCGAAGGCGAAGGCGTG
>JBLHHE010000356.1:0-3431 GCA_047616465.1 Alphaproteobacteria bacterium | reverse complement strand
ACGCCCTATCTCGACCCCCGTGTCGCTGCGGTGGCGTTCCGTTTGCCGGATCAATTGAAGATCAAGGACGGGCTCGGAAAATGGTTGTTGCGGCGATGGTTGGACGGCCGCCTACCGATCTCCGGCGCCTTCGAACGCAAGCGGGGTTTTTCGGTGCCGGTCGCCGAATGGATTTACGCGAGGGGTGCGGAAATTGGCCCCTTGGTCGCGCGCCAACCGGGAATCGCTGAAATTTGCGATCCGAAGAGTGTGGAGAATCTTTACCAACGCCGCGGAAAACGGCAGGGATTTGCTGCCTGGTTGCTGCTGTTTTACGCTCTATGGCATAATCACCACATTGTTGGGAATTCAGGTGTTGGTGGCGACGTGTTCGATGTTCTGGACGAGGCGCGCCGAGCCGCCTAAATAATTAGCCGATGGGTATGACCCTCGGGAATTCAACTGGGCCGCGACACAGGCATACCGGTCCCGTCAAGAGGAGAGACTAAATGACCGCATGTATCGTGGGTTGGGACCATTTGAAGTTTGGCAAGCATGAAGGCGAGGACATCGAAGACATGATTGTCCAGGCCGCCACCGGGGCGCTGCGCGACGCTGGTGTCGAGCCCAAAGATGTCGATGCTATCTATCTGGGAACCTTTGGCGGCGGTTTTGTGCGCCAGGAATTTCCTGCATCCCTGGTCCTCCAGGTATCCGAGGATTTACGCTTTAAGCCGGCGACCCATGTGGAAAACGCCTGCGCCACCGGTTCGGCGGCGCTCTATCAGGGTCTGAACCATATCGCGGCGAAGAAAGCGCGCGTTGTCCTCGTGGTCGGGGTAGAGAAAATGACCGAAGTTGGTGGTGAGGTTCTCGGCGGTATTCTTTCCAAGGCGTCGTATTTGCGAGAAGAGTCGGCGTCGAGCTTCGCCGAGATTTTCGGCCAGATCACCGATCGTTATTTCCAAGCTTATGGCGATAAGTCGGATGCGCTGGCGATGATCGCGGCGAAGAACCACAAAAACGGTTGTGATAATCCTTATGCGCAGATGCAAAAGGATCTGGGCTACGATTTCTGCCGCAACGTGTCTGAGAAGAACCCGATTGTTGCCGGTCCCCTGAAGCGCACCGACTGCTCTTTGGTCTCCGATGGCGCCGCGGCTCTAGTTCTTGCCGATGTGGATACGGCGTTGAAGATGGACAAGGCAGTTTATTTCCGCGCGGCCCAGCATGTGCAGGATTACTTGCCCATGTCGCGGCGCAACATCATCGACTTCGAGGGGCCGGCGCAAGCCTGGAGCCAGGCCTTCGCCGAAGCCAACATAACTTTGGAAGACCTTGGATTTGCCGAGGTCCATGACTGTTTCACCAGCGCCGAATTGCTGACCTACGAAGCCATGGGCCTGACCCCGCGGGGCGAGGGCGAAAGGGCGATCAAGGAAGGCTGGACGGCACCCGATGGCAAGCTGCCGATAAATCGTTCCGGTGGGCTTAAGTCGAAGGGACATCCCCTCGGGGCGACCGGTGTTTCGATGCATATTATTGCGTCGATGCAGCTCACCGGCACGGCTGGCGACATGCAGCTACCGGATCCCAAGTTGGCCGGCGTGTTCAACATGGGAGGATCGGCTGTCTCAAACTATGTGTCGGTTCTCGAACGCTTGCGCTAGAGCCACATCCAATCAGTCAAAAGAAAACGCCCCACTTTGGGGCGTTTTTTTATGCTCTTAGGCAGGGTCGGGTCAAAATTTGTCTAAGGGGACATGATAGTAAATCGTCGCGACCTCGGTGCCTGGATTCTGTTTGGTTAGATGGGCGTTGGAAATGTGACTGATGGCGACCGCCAGTCGCGTTCTGTCGTCGAACCGGTAGCCGAACTCTAGCTGCGAGCGAAACTCGACGGCGCTGCCAAGATCTTTGCCGTCGCCATCGGAATAAACGCCGACTCCGAAGCTTGGCGTCAGAACCAAACGGCGACCGAAATAGATCTCGCTGAGAACGCCGACCACACCGTAGGCGGCGACATCGGACGTGACTTCAATCCCGACCCAGGGTTTCACGAAGCCGAGGAACTTTGCCTTCGAGCGATACTCGACCCGCAGATCGACGGCGTCGCGATCGTCGTTAAAATCGTACCACCCCAGCCCAAAGCTCAAAAAACTTGGATCGTCGGCCGACGCCGATGGCGTCATTACAGCAGTTGCTAAAAAGAAAATCGCCCAAAAAGATATGGACTTGGTAGCCAGATTCATAACGTCCCCCCCCAACAGCACTATGACGAAACTATAGAAAGCGGGCACACGATGTAAATACTTGAGGGGCGATAGGGCGTTTCAATAACAAGGCGTTAACGATTCTCTGCTAAATGCGGGGAATGGTACGCCTCTTTCCCGCTAACCGGCTTCGCCGCGGCTTCTTCGCTGCCGGCCTGTGTTTGGCGTTGAGCGCCTGCGACACTCCCTGGCTGGAAGAGGTGCCGTCGCTTGATCTGGATACCGCTTTGTCCAAGGGCTGGTTGTTTGGCGACAAAGACGCGGCGGCGGCGCCGAAGACAGCGCAGCCCGTCTACTGTTATGAGACTATTGGCGTGGGAGAATGTTACGATCAACCTCTCGATGACGGCGGAAATCGTCTGATCGGATTCGAAGGCCCAGCGCCGGCAATCACGCCACTGCCGCCAAAGCCTTAACCCCTCAGCGTAACTGACGTTCAGGTTGCGACTCGCGACTGTGCTACCATTAGAAAATGGATTCTTATATTTTCAGGAGATTGTCGATGCTCGGTCACACGGGTCGATTTCCGGTAATTCTTGTTGCCCTTGCATTGGTAATTTTGTTTGCGTTGTCCCCCGATGCTGCCAGGGCGGCTGAGGACGATGGATTCAGCCAAGACGAGATACTCGCGAAAGCGAAGGGTTTTTTCGGTGACACGACAGAAGGGCTGGCCAAGGCCATCGAGCATGTATTCGAAGACCAGGGGCGCCCCAACGGTTTTGTAACCGGCGAAGAATTTAGTGGAGCGATTGGCGTTGGTCTGCGCTTTGGTAAGGGAACGCTCCACCGCAAAAGCGGGGAGACACGTACGCTCCATTGGCAGGGACCGTCGGTTGGTTTCGACCTTGGGGGTAACGCTTCGAAAGTTTTCGTGCTGGTCTACCATCTGGGCAACAGCGAGCAGATCTACCAACGGTTTCCCGGTGTCGAAGGCACGTTTTATTTTGTCGCCGGCGTCGGCGTGAATTATCAGAAATCGGGCGATATTATATTGGCGCCTATCCGCACAGGCGTGGGCCTGCGCGCCGGGGCCAATGTCGGCTATTTGCACTACACGAAGAAGCGATCATGGAATCCTTTCTGACCAAACGTTGTTCGATTTTCTTGATCGCGGCGATTGTACTCGCCGGGTGTTCGCCCACGGTTTTATCTTTGGCGGCGGATGGCGCCTACACGGCG
>JBLHHE010000355.1:0-3432 GCA_047616465.1 Alphaproteobacteria bacterium | reverse complement strand
ATTCCCCCCAGGGCCGGTGGTCATCGTCGGCAGCGACATTCCCGACATCGAGCTCGGCGATATCGCGGCGGCATTTCGCGCCCTGGGCACCCATGATTTGGTGTTCGGACCGGCCGCCGATGGCGGTTATTGGCTGGTCGGCGCGCGCCGGCAGCCGACCGTGCCGCCAAACCTGTTTAGCAAGGTTCGCTGGTCGAGCGCCCATGCGCTGGCCGATACGTTGGCCAATGTGTCGCCAAATTACCGGGTGGCGATGCTGGACGAGCGCTCGGATGTGGATGACGGCGCCGCCTGGCGGCGCCTGCAAATTCGCCGTCGGGCTGCAAAGATAACAATGCCGTGACGTTACCGCAGATGGCTATGCTAACGGGGGCAAGCGGTTACAATCGCCCGCGCAACCGGGGTCGCCATCGTTAAGGGGCATTATGGAATCGATTTACTATGTGATGACGTGGCTTTGCCATCGTAAATGCGTTCATTGCTACGATGACCGGTTCCGCCCCTATGTGCGTGGCGCGCTGGATAAGGTGGTCGCGGAATCGGCCACCGATTCGTCGCGTATCATCGCCAACCTGCCCGACACCATGATGTACCGGGATCTAGACAAGCCCCAGCCCGACGGCAGCTATCCGCAACGGCCGGGCCGGATCATCTTGTCGGGCGGCGAAGTGTTGCTCGATCCGATCCGCGAAGCGGTGCTTTATCCGGCGATTGAGCAGATCGTCGCCAAGTATCGCGACACCGGCGGGGTCCGCGTCGTCATACAGACCACCGGCGATCGGTTGACCGCGAAAATCCTCGACGAACTGCTCGCCCTCGGTATCTGGCGGGTGGTGGTGTCGGGGATGGATGATTTTCATGTCGGCCATGAAGGCGAAAAACGCGATAATGTGATCGCCGATCTTGAGAAAATGTTCGCCGCCGCCGGCATGAACCCCTCGGGCCGCCGCGCCGTGGACACCGAGTGGGTCGAAGCAGAGGGACAGATCTATTCCATCATGGGGGCCAACCCGAACGAATGGATCGGCAAAATCTGGCCGCGCGGCCGGGCCTGGGCCAACGAGCTATCGACCGCCGATATCAACGATAATTTCTGCAATATGTGGTCGGGCGGTCTGAATTTTTTGAACCATGGCTATTCGGGTTCGGAACTGTCGATCGAGCCGAACGGCGATATTTTCCCGTGCTGCCTGAAAACCAAGGCGCCGGTGGGTAACCTGACGGAAGAGAAACTAACCGATATTCTCGACAGCCTGGCCGGCCATCCGGTGTTCGAGGCGATCAATAGTGGACGGCCCGAGCGCATGGGGCTTAACTATGGCTGGGACGTCGAACAATTTTTAGCGGAATCGGCCACCGAGACCCCGTCCGGCAAGCCGTATCGTAACCTTTGTATCGGGTGCGACCGTTTTCACGAGAAGGTGCTGGGCCCAGTGATCGAAGAGCTTAAGCAGCAGCGAATTGCACGGCGCGCCGCAGCCTGACCTCCCCCCGATGGCGATCGGGGATATCGTGGCCGGGCTGGCCCATGGACTATCCGGCATGGGGGATTTCGGCGACATCTCCCTCGCCGATTTGACGCCGATCCCCACGACCGGCCTAGCCCATGATCACGTGCGCCTTAACGGCCGTAATCTGCTGGCGCGGGTGCCCAAACAAAGCCAAATGGGGCTCGATGCAGAATCCAACCTGGCTTACCAGGTGGCGTGTTTCACCCGCGCGGCGGCGAGCGGCCACACGCCGCACCTGCAGGCCATTCTGCCGCCGTCCCATGATCTGCCGATGGGCGCGCTGATCGTCGAAGAAATCGAAGGCGCGGCGCTGCCCTTACCCGGCCATATCGACGCTTTAGCGCAAGCCCTGGCGGCAATCCACACCCTGCCCCTACCGGCCGAGAACGACCGGCGGCCATTGAAAAACCCCTTAAACGCGCTCGCCGACACCTTTATGGAGGTCATGGAGCAGTCGGCCTTTATTGGCGCGGCAGGCCTCGCCTACGATACGGAATACCAAATCCGGGAAGAGTTGATGGCCGCCGGTAAGTTACTGTCGCGGACCGACAAGCCGCCGATTACCTTGATCGCGTTCGATGCCCACCCCGGAAACTTTCTGTTGGCGCCGGACGGGCGGGCGGTTTTGGTCGACCTTGAGAAGGCGCGCTATGGGGTGCCGGCATTCGATCTGGCCCACGCGACGCTCTACACATCGACTACTTGGGATGTCGCGACCTACGCCGAGTTAACCGCCGATCAAGTGGCCAATTTCTACGCCACTTGGCTCGCCGCCGTGCCCGGATCCCTGGCCGAATCCGTCATGCCCTGGCTCATCGATCTGCGCCGCATGATGTGGTTATGGTCTGTGACCTGGTGCGCGAAATGGCGGGTAAGATCGCAAGCGGTGGCGACGGCAAAACATCATGATGGCCATTCGACCGAAGATTGGTCGGCGGAATTGTCCGAGCCGGCGCTGATTGCCCATGTCGCCGATCGCGTGGAACATTATCTCGACCCGGCGACCATCGAGTGGGTGCGCCAGGACTGGCGCACCGATAATGCGTTGACCGCCTTGCTTGGCTATAACACGGACTAAGCGCGGATAACGGGCTTACTCAAGGGAGAAGACAAATGCGCGCCATCGGGTTTCTGGCGATATTTCTCGTGTCGGTGTTTGCCGGCGGCGGGCCTTCGGCTAACGCCGACACCTGGGTGGAAACCGTCACCAAGGCGCGCGGCCAGACCGTATTCTTGAACGCCTGGGCCGGCGATGAGCGCATCAACGCCTATATCGAATGGGCCAGCAAGCAGGTCAAAAATCGCTACGGCGTGGCGGTACAGCATGTGAAGCTATCGGATACGGCGGAAGCGGTATCGCGCGTGGTCGCGGAAAAGGCAGCCGGTCGGACATCTGGCGGCTCCGTCGATCTCATCTGGATCAATGGCGAAAACTTCGCGTCGATGAAGCACAACAAGCTGCTGTTCGGCCCCTGGACATCGAACGCGCCGAACTACCGCTTCGTCGATACCATTGGCAAAAAAACCACCACCGTCGATTTCACCATTCCCGTCGACGGGTTGGAAGCACCCTGGGGCATGGCGCAATTTGTCTTTATGTATGACAGCAAATCGCTGCCGACGCCGCCGACCACGATCAAGGGGCTGCTCAACTGGGCCAAGCAGAACGAGGGCAGGTTCACCTACCCCCAACCGCCCAACTTTCACGGCACCACCTTTCTCAAGCAGGCATTGATCGAGCTGGTCGCCGATCCCGGCGTGCTACAGAAAGAGGTCGATCCGAAAAAATTCGACGCCGTGACGGCGCCCTTATGGTCGTATCTCGACGCCCTGCATCCCGCCATGTGGCGGTCCGGTAAAGTGTTCCCGCAAAATGGCCCGGCGCAGCATCGCCTGCTCGACGATGGCGAGGTCGATATCG
>JBLHHE010000354.1:0-3446 GCA_047616465.1 Alphaproteobacteria bacterium | reverse complement strand
ACCGCGCGAATTTGGTCATCGCTCAAAATGTCCTTGAACGCCGGCATGTCGGACTCGATGTCCAACCCGGTAAATTCCGCCGTACCCAGCTTGGTGATGCCGAACAGGGTTGCGTCGTCATGGTGCCAGGTATGGCCGCGCACATTGTGCGGCGGCGCCGGCAGACGTCCATGCTCGTTGCGCTGACGCCAATTAGGCTGCCCTTCCAGGTTGGCGCCATGACAAACAGCGCAGTTCTTGGAGTAAACCTGCGCACCTTCCATCAGCTCCTGCGCGTTGGCAGCGGCCAGCGGCGCACCTTCTCCAGCCATAACGGGTATCGGCGCGGCAAACGCCAACAGTGCGGCGGCAATAGCAAAGCGTCCCCTCATGCCGCGTCCGCCGCAAACTGGTCGAGGATGGGACAATCTGGCCGCGCGTCGCCCTGGCATTTGTCGGCGAGGGTCGATAGCTCCGCGCGCATTTCACCAAGCTCGGCGAGCTTGCGATCGATATCGGCGATGCGGTTGAGCGCAATCGCCTTAACGTCGGCGCTGCGCCGTTCACGGTCGGTATACAGCGATAGCAGGGCGCGGCAATCGGCGACGCTAAAGCCCAGATCGCGAGCCCGGTAGAGAAACCGCAACAGGTAGACGTCGCGCGAACCGTAGTCGCGGTAGCCGTTATCGCGCCGCCGCGCCGGATCGACGAGGCCGATATCCTCGTAGTACCGGATGGTTTTGGGTGGCAAACCCGATTCTCGGGCCGCTTCACTTATATTCATCTGTCACCGCTCTGGTTCCGGCGCACCCCATCGCGCGCCCTTGTGCTACCTATATATGGTAGTCCTTCCAGTTACTGGAAGGTCAAGCTATGACTTTGATCAACCAGCCGATGGCCTAGAAGTTGGGCATCACCTCGGCGGAGAACAGGCGTATCGATTTTTGCGCCAGTTCAAGCGGCAGGTCGTGGAAGTTGACCTGCAGCGAGGCGATCTCGAAACCGCCGACGAGGCTGCGGTAGTCGCTAATCTGGTCGCTGATCTGTGCCGGCGTGCCAACCCACGCCGCGCCCTTTTCGACCTGGCTTTCGAACGTCTCCTTCGCCAAGCCGGCGATCAGCTTGTCATAACCGGGGTAGTCGTCCGACGACGCGCCGCCGACCCAGTCCGAGGCCGCATCGACCAGCGAGCCGAGATACTTGTTGATGCGCTCGCGTGCATGGGCGATCGCCTCGTCGGCATCGGGCCAGCAGAATAAATGGAAGGCCAGCATGACGCACCCCTCGCCCGCGTGCCCGGCGGATTTCCAGGCGTCCCGATAGAGGCCGATGAGCTCGGCCATCTTGCCGCCCGCCAGCGGGATCGCCATCACCGCATGGCCGGCCTTACCGGCGTTAACGAAGGACTCCGGCGTGGCGAAAGCCGCAATCCAGAACGGCGGGTGGGGCGTTTGCGTTGGCCTGGGGTATGAAATGGTCGCCGGAAAGCTGTGAAACTCACCGTCCGAGGCGAAACCCTCGGTCTCGAGCAGGCCCTGGATTTGCGCCATACCTTCGGCGAAACGGCCCTTGCTTTCGTCGAGCGATATGCCGAACCGGGCGAATTCGTGGGGCAGAAAGGCGCGAGCGAACCCGACTTCTAACCGGCCGCCCGATATGGCGTCGAGCATACCGATCTCGCCGGCCAGTTTCAGCGGATTATTGAAGATCGGCAATATGGCCCCGGTGATCAGGCGGGCCTTTTTCGTGCGTTGCGAGGCCGCCGTCAGAAACACGATGGGGTTAGGGCTATAGCCGCCATAGGTATGAAAATAATGCTCGACGATGCGCACATGAGCATAACCGAGATCATCGGCCAGATCGACCAGCGACAGGCACTCATCGAAATACTGATCCGCCGGCTTGGTGTCGGGCCCGACGCAGGGGAAAAATTGCATACCGAACTTCATTGAAACTCTCCAGCTGGCTAAGGCGCCAGTTAATTCGATACCGGCTCAAGCCGGATGAGGGCGCCTGCATTCTCGTCGGTGAGGATGTAGAGCAAGCCATCGGGGCCTTGGCGCACATCGCGAACCCGTCCGAAGACGTCTTCCAAGAGACGCTCCTGGCTAACCACGCGCTCACCCTCCAGCTCGACGCGAACCAGATGGCGGAACTTCAACGAGCCGACAAACAAATTGCCGCGCCACGCCGGAAACCTGTCACCGGTATAAAACGCCATCCCCGACGGCGCAATCGACGGCGTCCAATGGAGCACCGGCTGGGCCAGGCCGGGCTTTTCCGCGCCCTCGCCAATGGCAAAGCCGGCATAGCTGCGCCCGTAGGTAATCACCGGCCACCCGAAATTTACACCCGCCCGCACGATATTGACCTCATCGCCCCCTTGCGGGCCATGCTCGTTGAGCCAGACGTCGCCGTTGTCGGGATGACGCGCCAAACCCTGGGGGTTGCGGTGACCATAGGAATAGATTTCCGGCAACGCGCCGGGAGTGTTCAAGAACGGATTGTCACCCGGCACCGTGCCGTCATCGTTGAGACGGATGGTGGCGCCATTATGGCTGTCCAGCTCCTGGGCCCGGTCACTGTCGCCACGCTCGCCGACGGTGACGTACAGTTTACCATCGCCGCCGAAGGCCAGCCGCGACCCGAAATGAACCCCGCCGCTGGATAGATTATTGGCCTTAAACAGGGTTTCCAGATCGACCAGCCGGTTGCCGTCGAGGCGCGCCCGCGCCACCGCGGTATGGCCGCCGCGCAGGCTCGCCGCGGCAAAGGAAAAATAGATCCAGCCATTACGGGCATAATCAGGGTGCGGCGCGACGTCGAGCAATCCACCCTGGCCCTTGGCGAAGACCTCGGGCACACCCGATATCGGCGCCGCCTGCAGCCGCCCGTCTACGATCACCCGCAACCGCCCGGGGCGCTCGGTCACCAGCATGCGCCCATCGGGCAGAAACGCCAGCGACCAGGGGTGTTCCAGACTGTCTGTCACCACGACCGCGCGAAAATTCTGTTTCTGCGACGTTACGATCTGCGCGCCAACTGGCACAGCGATCCCCAGGGTAGCGACGAAGGTTAGTAGAGCGAACAGGATACGCGCGGCAGGAAAAATCATGGTTCAAGAATACTCCGGATGGACCGCCAGCAGAAACACCGATTTTCTCCGCGGTTCACTTGACCCTAGCCAACCCCTTGCCCCACCCTGTCACCAATAGACTAACCCATAACAGGAAGCACCGATGTCCGACGTTACCACCATCCGCGTAATCGAATTTCCCAGCACCGGTTTGTTGCCCCACTACGTCGCCATCGAGCGCGGTCTGTTCGAGGGCGAGGGGCTTAACGTGGAAATTACCGCAACGCCCAATTCGGTATTTCAGATCACCAATCTGATCGACGGCAACTTCGAGATCGCCGGTACCGCAATCGATAATGTGGTGGCCTATCAGGAGGGCCAGGGTGTCGCC
>JBLHHE010000353.1:0-3449 GCA_047616465.1 Alphaproteobacteria bacterium | reverse complement strand
TTCGCAGCCACAGGAACTGACGTATCCGGCTTGACGGCATCGCCGTCGCGCGCATTGCGTAAATCCTCTTCGCGTACCCGGGCTGGCGTATCGGTGGTTTCGACCTTCGCCTGCTTAACCTCGATGTCAGGGGTCACGCCGGTTTTTTGGATCGACCGTCCGCTCGGCGTGAAATAGGCCGCCGTGGTCAAGCGCATTGCACCATGTCCGGGTATCGGCATGATCGTCTGAACCGACCCCTTGCCAAACGATTGCGTTCCCATGATCACCGCCCGGCGATGGTCCTGCAGCGCGCCGGCGACGATCTCGGAAGCCGACGCCGAACCGCCATTGATCAAGACCACCATTGGCAAGCCATCGATCAGGTCGCCGGACTTGGCGTTAAAGCGTTGCGCATCGTCGTCGCCTCGCCCCCGCGTCGAGACAATCTCGCCACGCTCGAGAAACGCATCGGAGACTTTAATCGCCTGATCGAGCAGACCACCGGGGTTGCGCCGCAGATCGAGCACCAGACCGAGCATGCTGTCGCCAAGTTCTTCGCGCATCTTGGCAATTTCGCGCGTGACGCCGATATCGGTTTGTTCGTTGAATGAGGTAACCCGCAGATAGCCGACTTTGCCTTCAATGCGGCTGCGTACGGATTGAATTTGAATAACGTCGCGGGTCACCGTGACGTCGAAGGGTTCCCTGCCTTCACGGCGAATCGTCAGCTTGATGTCCGAGCCTATCCGCCCGCGCATCTTATCGACCGCATCGGCCAAGTTCAGGCCGAGGACGGATTCGCCATCGAGATGAGTGATGAAATCACCGGTCTCGATCCCGGCGCGCGCCGCCGGCGTATCGTCGATTGGCGAGACAACCCTCACGAACCCTTGTTCCAAGGTAACTTCGATGCCGAGCCCGCCGAATTCGCCGCGGGTCTGGACCTGCATGTCGCGGAAGCTCTCTTCGTTCAGATAGCTCGAATGGGGATCAAGCGATTGCAACATGCCGTTAATCGCCGATTCGATGAGCTCTTTGTCCTCGGTGTCGTCTACATAGAACGAGCGCACCCGCTCGAATATGTCGCCAAACAGCTCTAACTGGCGGAATGTATCTTCATTGCCTGCGGCCGGGGCAGCCACTGGGAAAGCAACCAATAGCGTCAAAACAGACATTATTTTCAATAAGTTACGCATTATCCACGTGTCCTGTCGGTGCGAGCCGCCATCCATGGCAGCGGGTTGATCGGTTGTCCGTTACGCCGAAGCTCAACGTACAAGGTTGCTCCCCCGGTTTGCCTCGTCGAGCCGCCAACATGCCCCTTGTCGGCCCGCCCCCCCCTTTTTAGAGAATTGTCAGTCGTTTCACCACCAGCAACCCCAACCGGCTCGCCAGCTAATACCCATTGGTCGATCTGGGCATCGAGGCGTTCGAGCCCGGCAATCAGCGAATGATATCCCTCGCCATGATCTATGATCAAGATTTGCCCGAAATTGCGGAAATTGCCAGAAAATACGACCCGCCCCTCCCACGGGGCCACAACAATGGCCGCCGACCGGGTTTGCCAGGTCACACCGCGCGTTTTACTGCCGCCACCGGTCTGGACGCCGAATTTCTTAACGATCACGCCCTGCGCCGGCTGGGTCAGCTGGCCCCGCGCCGTCGAAAACGCTGGTAGCCGAGGCGTTGCGGCTAACTTTCTAGCCGGAACTTCCGGGGGACTGCCGACGGGGGGCTTCGCCCGCGGCACCGCCGCGGCAGTGCCGTTTAGCCGATCCAGCAGCTCTTCCAGGGTCTTTGCTTCGGCGGTCAGTTTGGCAATCCGCTTTTGGGTCGCTTTTCGCTCACTTTCGGTCTGCTCAACCACCCGGCTCTTCGCCGCGGCCAGGTCCGCGAGCTTGCCTTGTTCGCGCGTCAGCCCCAGGCTCGCGACCTGTAGTTTCTCGCGTTTTCCGGCCATTTCACGGCGAAGCTCGGCGATCTCCGCGAGTTGGCTGCGCAGGGCTTTGGTTTGCACCTCGATCTGCGGCACGGTGGTGCGCAGCAATAGCCCGCTGCGGATCACATCATTGGGGTCGCCGGGGCTGACGATCAGCGACGCTTGAGGGCGTAACGACATCCGCTGCAAGGCTGCCAATGTATTGCCCAATTGGCCTTTTCGTTTGGCTAAGGCTTTGATTTTTAATTGGTTTTCGTCGGCCAGTTCCTGTAATTCGGTCTCGAGCGACGTAATCGCTACTTCATGAGCCTGCGCCGCAGCCGCAGCCGCGCTCAATTCCGTCCGCAACCGGTCCAACTCGCCCGCCTGCCGTGTGGCGGCGCTATCGAGCGCGGCCTTATTCGAACGATCGCGTTCCAAGGCCGAACGTACTTCGTGCAATCGCCCGCTGGTGGCCGCCGGATCCTCGGCGCCCCAAGCGCTGCTCCCCCATGGGGTTGCCACCGCAATGCCGGCAAATAACACCGGAATCGCGAGCATGCGGGGCAAATGGCAGATTAGCGTAATAAGCTATTCCTCTAGATAGTAATGGCGCTTCTTTTCGCCGGCTTCGATGTCGAATACCAGCGGTTTTCCCGTCGGCAATTCGATGTTGGGTATATCTTCGGCATTATATTCGCCAATTATTACCAAAACCGCACGCAAACTGTTGCCGTGGGCGGCCACCAGCACATTTTCGCCGGCCGCGACATGGGGCCATATTTCGCCCTCGAAATAAGGCCGGACGCGCTCAACCACATCGGCCAGGCTTTCACCGCCCGGCGGTTTGATTTCAAAGCCGCGGCGCCACAGGTGAACCTGCTCTTCGCCATATTTCTCGGCGGTTTCGGCCTTATTCAATCCCACCAAATCGCCATAGTCGCGCTCGCGCAGATCGTCATGCTCGATGAGCTTCCATCCCTCGCCGTCTTTGACGTCGCCGACATCGGCGCCGGCGGCTTCGGCTTCGGCCAGGGCCAGCTGAGCGGTCCGGCGGGCCCGTGTCAGCGTCGAGGTATAGACCCGATCGAGATGGATATCCTTGATCAAACGGCCCGCTTTCTTCGCTTCGGCCTCACCGAGAGCTGTCAGATCAACATCGAACCAGCCGGTGAAGCGGTTTTCCAGGTTCCATTGACTTTGGCCGTGACGCAGGAGAATCAAATGGTTCATCGTGTTTTTCACTCACTCACACTAAATATTGATCGATTTCAGGCCGATATAGCGCAGAAGCATGATTCTGTCGCGGCTGTCGCGCCCTAATCGCGGTGATAGGGGTGGCCGGCATGTATCTGTTGGGCGCGATAAATTTGCTCCGCCAACAACCCCCGCACGAGAAGATGCGGCCAAGTCGCTTGTCCTAACGACACTACCCGATCGGCGCCCTCGCGCACCGACGGCGCTAAACCGTCGGCGCCGCCGATGACGAATGCTATATCGCGGCGGCCCTCATCCTGCTGGCCGCTTATGAGCCCGGTGAATTCCCGGC
>JBLHHE010000352.1:0-3449 GCA_047616465.1 Alphaproteobacteria bacterium | reverse complement strand
TTCGCCGCTGGCTCCCAGCAAAAGGCCGAGGCGGCCCAGCAGGCGGGCAGGTTTAACGACGAAATCGCGCCGGTCACGATCAAAACCCGCAAGGGCGATATCGTCTGCGATGTCGACGAATACCCAAGAGCCGGCACGACGGTCGAGACCCTCGGCAAACTGCGTCCTGCCTTCAACAAGGAAGGTACGGTAACCGCCGGCAACGCCTCGGGCATCAATGACGGCGCCGCCGCCGCGGTGCTGATGAGCGCCGACGAGGCCGCAAAACGGGGCATTACACCGCTCGCCCGCATTGCGTCCTGGGCCACCGCGGGGGTCGATCCGGCCGTCATGGGCAGCGGGCCGATCCCGGCCAGCCGCAAGGCGCTGGAGCGGGCCGGTTGGAGCATCGAGGATGTCGACCTAGTCGAATCCAACGAGGCCTTTGCCGCCCAAGCCATCGCGGTCAACCGCGACCTGGGTTGGGATCTCGACATCGTCAACGTCAATGGCGGCGCCATCGCCATCGGTCACCCCATTGGCGCCTCTGGTGGCCGGATATTGGTAACCCTGCTGCATGAGATGCAACGCCGCGACGCCAAGAAGGGTTTAGCGACCTTGTGCATCGGCGGCGGCATGGGCATCGCCATGTGCGTGGAACGCGATTAAGGATCACGCCGAAGACAATACGTAACGGGGAACGCTTCGTTTTAACACCAGCCCGTAATGGCTTGGCCCGCAGAAGGCCGCCGGACTGGATCATATTGGAGAACAGGTAATGACAAGGGTAGCCTTAGTCACCGGTGGCACGCGGGGCATCGGTGAGGCGATCAGTATTGGTTTGAAGGGTGCCGGCCGCGAGGTCGTCGCCAATTACGCCAGCAATGAACACGCGGCGCGCGATTTTCACGAGCGCACCGGCATTCCGACCTACAAATTCGACGTCTCCGATTTCGACTCGGTGGCGGCGGCGCTCAAGCAAATCGAGGCCGAAATCGGCCCGGTGGATATTCTGGTCAACAATGCCGGTATCACCCGCGACGGCACCATGCACCGCATGGAGCACGAGCAATGGCAGGCGGTGATCGACACTAATCTTGGCGGTTGCTTCAACTGTTCCCACGCCGTCATCGAGGGCATGCGCGAGCGCGGCTTCGGGCGCATCGTCAATATCGGCTCGATCAACGGCCAGGCCGGCCAGTACGGCCAGGTCAACTACGCCGCCGCCAAGTCGGGCATTCACGGCTTCACCAAGGCGCTGGCCCAGGAAGGCGCCGCCAAGGGTATCACCGTCAACGCCATCGCACCGGGCTATGTCGATACCGAGATGGTACGCGCCGTACCACCCGACGTTTTGGAAAAGATAATCGCCGGCATCCCGGTGGGCCGCCTGGGCAAGGCCGACGACATCGCCCGCGGGGTTATCTTCTTGACCGCCGACGCCGCCGAGTTCATCACCGGATCGACCCTGTCGATCAACGGCGGCCAACATATGTACTAAGAGCGTAAGGACCGCCCGCGACCGATGATGGAACTGCTGACCGATCCCGCCGCATGGGCGAGCCTGGCGACCCTTGCCTTGCTCGAGATTGTTTTGGGCGTCGACAATGTCATCTTTCTGTCGATCGTCACCTCGCGCCTGCCCGCCGCGCAACAGCCGAGCGCCCGGCGCATAGGGTTGCTGCTGGCGCTGGCCGGGCGGATTATCCTGCTCTTCGCCTTGAGCTGGATTATCGGCCTGACCGCGCCTTTCTTCGAGTTATTCGAGCTCGAAATCTCCTGGCGCGACATCATCCTCGCCATCGGCGGCCTGTTCCTGATCTACAAGGCGACCAGCGAAATCCACGGCATGCTCGAAGGCGGCGAGGGCGGCCACGGCAAGCCGGGCGCGGCGATGTTCGCCTCGGTCCTGGTGCAGATATTCCTACTCGATCTGGTCTTTTCCCTCGATTCCGTGCTCACCGCCATCGGCATGACCGAGCATATCGAGATCATGGTCGCCGCCGTGGTCATCGCCATCGGCGTCATGCTGTGGGCTGCCGAACCGATGAGCGCCTTCGTCCACAAACACCCCACGGTCAAGATGCTGGCGCTGTCCTTCCTGTTGCTGATCGGCGTGGCGCTGATCGCCGACGCCCTCGAATTCCACATTCCGCGCGGCTTCCTCTATTTCGGCATCGCGTTTGCCACCGGCGTCGAGATATTGAACCTGTTTGCGCGCCGGCGCGCAGACCAAAATACGTCCGGCACACCGTGAGCCGCGAATATCCCGACCGTCCGATCGCCGGGGTCGGCATCGTTGTGCTCAAAGGCGAAACGGTGCTGATGATCCGCCGCGGTAAACCGCCGCGCGAGGGCCAATGGAGTATTCCCGGCGGCAAACAGAAACTCGGGGAGACCTGGCGCGCCACGGCGGTGCGCGAAGTGCGCGAGGAGACCGGGGTCGAGATCGAAGTGATCGGCCTGGTGGATGTGGTCGACGCCATCGTGCGCGAGGGCGACACGCTGGCGCCGGGCGAGCGCGCCGACCCCGCCGACCCCGACCCCGGCAAGCCGATCGTCTATCACTACACATTGGTCGATTGCGCCGCCGCGTGGACCGGCGGCGAACCACGCGCCGGCAGCGACGCCGCCCACGCCGAATGGTGGCCGCTGGCCCGCCTCGGCGAACTGGAATTATGGTCGGAGACCGTACGCATCATCACCGAAGCCGCAGCGTTGCGAGACGGTCAAAGATAAACCATCTCCTTGGGGAGAGTGTTGAGTCGCAACACTTTCTTATTTTACCTGCGCGCGTCGAAAAGCCGTCATATGAAAGGCCGCGTTCGCCGGCTCGTAGATGAAATCCCGGCCCACCGGGCAAGCACGCCGGGCGCGGCAGCCCCTATCCATACAATCGGCGCCTTCAGGTCTGGAAATATGCCCAACACAGACCGGCACATCGTAGCCGTCTTGCCCGAAGGCATCGACCGGACAAGCCGACAGACACGGCTTGTCGGCGCAGGTGTCGCAAGGGCACAGGCGCACATCGCGCAGCGGCAGGTCGATGCGTTCGGCAAAGGCCAGCGCGCCGCGATAGGCGTGCCACAGGCCATATTCGGGATGGATCAGGACGCCCAGCGGCGACGGATAAACCGCCTCGGCCCGCTGAGCCCAGCGCTGGAACGGCAGGTGTGGCGGTCCGCCGAAGGGAAACAGGGGTGTCGCACCGATCTCAGCCGCAGCAACGCCCAACACGTCGCGCACCCAATCGTCGAGGGGGTTGGCGCTATCGCCGTAGCGGCCCGCGCTCCGCGCCGCCTCGAACGCCCGCCACATCCCTGACCCGGCATTGCCCACCAGCACCAAAGTCGCCGGATCGCCCGGCACGCCGTCTTCGGCAACAGAGTGAAACCCGCCGCGAACGATCAGACCGTGGGGCGTGAGGGTGTTCTCTAGAGTTGAAATATCGATGGTCAACGTAACCCCTC
>JBLHHE010000351.1:0-3454 GCA_047616465.1 Alphaproteobacteria bacterium | reverse complement strand
GCAGGACAAGACTGCCATCGCCGATCGTCACCAGCGCCAGGGTGAGGCTGAACCCGAGGCCGCTGATCCCCAGCACGCCGATCACCACACCGGCGGCGACGGTGACCAGTATGATATCGAGCGCCGCATAACCGGCGCCTTCGAAGGCCGACAACATGGTGCGCACGCCGGGCCGCACCCCCCGGTAACCGAACATCAGCGCCAGCACGACAACGACCACGGCGCCGAGCAAGGCCGCCAGTTCAGGCGGCTGGTTAAATTTAAACAGAGCGACGATCAACGCCACGAAGGGCAGTAGGAAATAGAGCCCCAACAAGGCGCCGCGCCGCGATGGCATGTCCGTGTCGGTGACGCCGGCGGAGCCCAATTTGGCGGCCTCCAGATCGGCTTGGATAAAAAGAGCGATGTAATAAATGATCGCCGGCACCAGCGCAGCCAATACCACTTCGGCGTAAGGCACCTCCAGGAATTCCGCCATGATGAAGGCGGACGCCCCCATCACCGGAGGCATCAACTGACCGCCGGTCGAGGCGACGGCTTCGATCGCCGCCGCCTTGTGGACGGGATAGCCGTCGCGCTTGATCATCGGAATGGTGATAACGCCGGTCGCCGCCACATTGGCAACGGCGCTGCCCGACACCGAGCCGAAGAACCCCGACGCGACAATCGCTATCTTGGCCGAGCCGCCGCGAAACCGTCCCATGGACAATGTGGCGATATCGGTGAAAAACTGCGACCCGCCGCTCAAATTGAGCAGCTGGCCGAAAAATAGAAAGGTGATGACAATGGTTGTCACCACGGCCAACGGAAGACCCAGCACACCGTTGACGTCGAGCGCCAGATAGGCGGTGAGCTTCTCCCAATCATTGGGCCGCGCCGCCAGATCCCCCGGCAAATTATGGCCCAGCAACGCGAACGCAGTGAACGTCACGGCAATCAACGGCAGCGTATTGCCGGTCGCCCGGCGGAGCCCTTCCAGCGACAACACGATCACGATGGCGCCGGCCGCCACCGCGTCGGGGGGACGCAGCAGCACCAAATCGACCAAACGCTGATATTCCCCGGTCAGATAGGCCGCCGCGGCAAATCCCATCGCCGCCAGCAGCCAATCGTATAACGGCACTCTGGGGCGTTCGTGGCCGCGGCGTAGCGGCAGCACAATGTAGGCTAGCGGCAGGGCCAGGGTCAGCATCGCCGCATAGAACTGCGCCGGGAAGACGGTCAGGTTGAACCACAAATGCGCGTCCAAAGCCCAACCGATTGAACCCAACGTCAGCAATACGGCGAACGCCGTCGAGGCGATACGCGCGGCCGACGGCTTGACGCCGCCGGCCGTCCCGGTGCGGGACTTACTCATGTGATTAAGCCGGAGTTCAGGCGAACTAGTTCGCCTTCGGCGGCCACATTCCCTGTTCCGTTAGATATTTGACCGTGCCCGGATGCCACTGGATGGGCCCCAGATCGCTGGCCATCCGGTCCGGACTAAACAGGTTAAAGATCGGGAATACAGCGGCCATATCCTTTTTATTGTCGTGCATCGCCTTGACCAACCGATAGACGACATCCTCCGACGTTTTAGTGCTGGAGACCACTACCGCATCATAGGTGATGACGTTGATCGGCGCGATCACGCCCACATTGGGCTTGCTCGGCTTTTCGGTGCGCAGATAAGCAGGCGGAAAGTGCTTGGCGGCAATCGCCCGGTTTTCCGGTGTATCCGCCATGCTGAGGGCGCGGATGCCGCCAACAGCGGCATCGGCCTCGCGAACTTTCGCCGCCCCCAGCGCAAAGAAGAACGCGTCCGCCTTACCCTGGATAAAGGCGTTGGCGCCCCCGACCACATTGGGCACCGGCACCGGTTTGATATCGGCCCGCGTCATGCCCGCCGTGGCGTATAGGGCATCGAGCAGCGGCGGGATGGTTTTTTGACTGGCATAACCGTCGGTTACCCGTTTGCCCTTGAGATCGGCCACGGTTTTGATGTCGGAATCGTTTTTCACAAACAACGCGACGCGCAGCGGATAGGTGATGGCGACGGCGCGTAAATCGCCGTATTTGCGGCCTTCGAACTGCTTCTCGCCAACCACGGCGACCCGCAGCTCTTCGACATTCGACAGGCCGAAGGCGAATTCGCCGGCATCGACCGCAGGCAGATAGACCGTCGCGCTGGCGAACGGCTGTACGGTCAATTTGATATCCGCCTTGTCGTTGGCCATCTTCGAGATGGCCGACGCCGACGAATGATAGAGCGAGCCCGGATTGGACGCCGCAAACCCGACGGTTTGCGCCTGCGCCACGCTCACCGTTAGCAATGCGCCGCACGCACCTGCAATAAGGGTTTTGAGCCGAAGGCTGGTCATAGGTTTTCTCCCTCGCCAGAAATCTGGCGTTTTGTTGATATGGTTTGGTTTCTTTCGCGCCGACAGACGCGGTTGCCAACACGCTAAATGATGCACTGAACGAGTCAAGTTACCCAGCTCCCTACTTTGGTAGGGGAACATGCGAGCTAGTCGCGCAGCGCCTCCTTGGAGAACCCGGCAATCTGCTTGTAGCGTTCCGACAGGTCGCGCAATTCGTCCTGGCTTATATAATCGTCAAGATTTTCGAACGGACGGTCCCCCACCAACTCCTCAACCTTCATGATGATGACATCGGGCGGGCTTGATCGATTGGTGCGGACGACGTTCGATGTCGGCTCAATACGTGCCGCCTCATAGGCCTTCAACGCATCGAGCGGATTGTCCTCCGCGTGTAACGCTTCCGCCAGGGTGCGGGCATCGATGACGCCTTGGGCCGAGCCGTTCGAGCCGCGCGGATACATCGGGTGCGCGGCATCGCCAGCCAATGTCACCCGGTCGAAGGTCCACTGCTTCAACGGGTCCTTGTCGACCATCGGATATTCGAAAATATTGTCCGAGGAACGGATCATATCGGCAACGTCGAGCCAGTCGAAATTCCAATCCTTATAGAGATGGAAAAAGTCCTCCAACTTGCCCGGCTTGTTCCAGTCGTTCTGCGCCGCGCCTTCGGTTTGAAACTCCGTGGTCCAATTGATCAGTTGGTTACCCTGCCCATCGTAATCATCGACGATGGGGTAAATCACGATCTTGCCGGTCTGGATCGTGCCGACGCGCACATAGGTACGCCCGCCGAGCATCGGCTTTCGCACGCTGGTGCCGCGCCAGGTGTTGATGCCGGTAAAGACCACCGCATCGTCGGGGTAAATTTGCTTGCGCACCGTCGAATTCACACCGTCGCAGGCAATCGCAATATCGGCGCTGACCGGCTCGAGCGCTGCACCGGAGGACGTCTCGACAAACGATACTTGTACGGAATCGCCGGTTTGCTCAAAGCCAACGCATTTCCGGTTCACTAGGACACAATCTTCGCCTAGCCGCTCCAGCGCCGCCTGATAGAGCGCGCTATGCAATCGGCCCCGGTGGATTCCCACCTC
>JBLHHE010000350.1:0-3464 GCA_047616465.1 Alphaproteobacteria bacterium | reverse complement strand
GAGGAAAGCTATTATGAGCCTGGATGGAACCAAGATCGGATGGGTTGGCACTGGCAATATGGGGTCGCCGATGAGCCGGTGCCTGGTTGGCGCCGGCGCCAGTGTCGCGGTATTCGACCCGGCTGCCGGCAACATGGCCGCCGCGATTGCCGCCGGGGCGCGTGCAGGGGCCTCTAATCACGATGTCGCTGCGGACGCCGAGTTTGTGTTTTCGATGATTCCCGATGACGACGTCCTGCGGGCCGTCGCGCTCGGCGAGGGCGGCGTTTTGTCGGCGATGCAGCCGGGTGCGGTTTATGTGGATATGAGCACGGTGTCGCCGGAAGTCTCGGCAGAGGTTGCCGTCGCGGCCGATCGGGCCGGTATAGCCTATCTGCGCGCGCCGGTATCGGGCAGTACGATCCTCGCCGAAGCGGGCAACCTGACGATCATGGTGTCGGGCCCGGGTCCGGCCTATGAGCGCTGTGAACCTCTGTTCGGCGCCATGGCCGCCATTCAGTTCTATGTCGGGGAGAGCGAGCAGGCGCGGTATATGAAATTGGTTTTAAACCTACTTGCCGCGTCGACCATTGCCGCGCTGGCCGAGGCATCGGCCTTCGGTCGCAAGGGCGGCCTCGATTGGAACACCATGCTCGACGTGATTGGCGACAGCGTCGTCGCCTCGCCGATCGTCAAGTACAGCCTGCCGCCCTTGAAGGCGCGTGATTTTTCGCCGGCTTTCTCGACCGATCTAATGACCAAGGATATGGGGCTGATCTGCGAGGCCGCGGCACAAGTTGGCGTCCCCACGGCAATCGCCGATGCGGTACGCGCTCTTTACGTTGCCACCGCCGCGAGCGGGCAAGGTTCGGATAATTTGACCGCTGCGGTTAGGCAGATGGAACGCCAGGTTGGCCTCGGCGAGCCTGAGTAACCTAAAAAAAGACTACAGCGCGGAGCCGCCGGTCTCGCCGGTGCGAATGCGTATAGCCTGTTGCAATTCGAAGACGAAAATCTTGCCGTCGCCGATTTTTTCGGTGTTGGCGGCTTGCCGAATGGCCTCGACTGCATTATCGGCCACGGCGTCATCGACGGCGACTTCAACCTTGATCTTGGGCACGAAATTCACTTGATACTCGGCGCCGCGATAGATCTCCGTCTGGCCTTTCTGCCGGCCATAGCCTTTGACTTCACTGACGGTCAAACCTTCGACACCGACACCGGTTAAGGCTTCGCGTACATCGTCGAGCTTATGCGGTTTTACGATAGCAACGATAAATTTCATTTTGCTCTCCGCTTATCTGGCTGCCGGGTTCAGGCCAAATGGCCCGAGCCCGAAATCATCTGTTTTGGTCCCGCGGAAGCGGAGCCCCTTTATAGGTTGTGGTAGCCGCGTTCGCCGTGCATCGCAAGGTCGAGGCCCTGGACCTCGTCTTCCTCGCTGACGCGGAACTTAACGAACATCGAGATCACCTTCACCATGATAAAGGTGAGGGCGCCCGCCCATATGGCAACGGCGACGATGCCATAGGCCTGAACGCCGAGCTGGCTGACCATGGTCACGCCGTCCGCCAAGCCTCTACCGCCGAGGGCTGTGCTGACGAATATGGCCGCCAGCAAGGTGCCTAGGGCGCCGCCGACACCATGAACGGCGAACACGTCGAGGGAGTCGTCGATCTTGAACCTTTGCTTGATCATTTGCGTGACTGTGAAGCAGACCACACCGCCGGCAAGGCCGAGTACCAGGCCACCCATCGGACCGACCGAGCCCGACGCCGGTGTGATGGTCGCCAGACCGGCGACCATGCCGGTTACGGCGCCAATCAAGCTGGCTTTGCGGTACAGCATCAACTCCATGAACGACCAGGCGATGGCGCCTGAGGCGGCGGCGATGTGCGTCACCGTCATGGCCATGCCAGCCGAGCCGTCGGCCGCCAGGGCCGACCCGGCGTTGAAGCCGAACCAGCCGACCCATAACATGGCCGCGCCGACCATGGTCATGCCGGGATTGTGCGGCGGCTGTAGTTCGTTGGGGAAGCCGTGCCGTTTCCCGAGCATGATTGCCAGTACCAATGCCGAAACACCTGCGGTCACATGGACGACGATGCCGCCGGCAAAATCGATCACGCCTTTATCCGCCAGGAAACCGCCGCCCCATACCCAATGGACAACGGGGGCGTACACCAGCAGCACCCAAACCACCGAGAACACCATGACGAACGAAAATTGGATGCGTTCCACATAGGCGCCGACGATCAGCGCCGGGGTGATGATCGCGAAGGTCATCTGGAACATGAAGAACAGAGATTCGGGAATTGTGCCCGCAAGGGTGTCGACACCGACACCAGCCAAAAAGGACTTGCCTAAGCCGCCCCACAGCTGATTGCCCGCGCCGCCATCGCCAAACGCAATGCTATAAGCCGCCACCAGCCATACAATTGAGATCACGCAGGCGATGGCAAAACAATTCATCAGCACGGACAGCACGTTCTGAGCCCGCACCAGGCCGGCATAGAACAATGCCAAGCCCGGCAATGTCATGAAAAGGACAAGTGCGGTGGATGTCAGAATCCACGCTGTATCGGCACCACTCATAATTCCGCTCCCCAAGGGTTATTATTGTCTAATTCCGGGCGGCAACAATCGGGTCGAACCATTCCATGGCGGAACGCTCGCCTGTGTGCGTGAGCATACTGGCGGTCGAAACCTTCGCTACCTATCCAGACCCTGGCAGTATTATTGCGGGTGCTTATTTATTGTTTGAACCGCCGAGATGGACACGGCGCGATAATATCGTGCGGGCGTGTGAGCGCAAGGGCAGGGGCGGTATGCGGGATGAATTAAAAAAAAGACCGGGCGTTGCCACCCGGCCTTTTTTGAATTTGGATAGAGACCTGCCTATTCGGCGGCGGCCACGGTTTTGTTTTTGCGCTTATCCCGCCAGGTTTTGATGTCGAGTTTGAAATGCTCGTAATAGACCTTGGGGAAGACCTTCAAAATATCGTACAGCGCGATCCAGCCGCCCTTCAGGGTGACCGGTATGGTGATCCAAGGTGCGGCGCCGACAATGGCGACGTGCTCGTTGGTGTTAATCTCGTCGCGGTTCGACAGAACCTTGTCGACATTATGTGCGAACGACCAGTCAGCGCGGTAAATCACTTTACCGTCCGGGTTGATCACATACACTGTATTGGGTAGCAGGCCCCATTTGTGGTGCCATGTTCCCTTGACGTCGTCGACGATGATCTTGCGTTCTTCGGTGTAGTCGTCACGATTGCGTTTAGCGTAGGCGATCTTCTCGTCGATCGTCGTTGCCTGATGGGATTTCTCGCCGGGATGGGCTTCGCGCACATAGACCACCAGCCATTCCACGTCGGAATATTTTTCCTGCAGTTTGGCGAAGGGTTTTACGTTCTTGACGTACATCGGACATGTCAGGCTGCCGGATTCAATGACAAGCCATTTGCCCTTATAGTCGGAGAGTT
>JBLHHE010000349.1:0-3465 GCA_047616465.1 Alphaproteobacteria bacterium | reverse complement strand
CCTATATCAAACGGACAGAGCTGCCCGACGGTAACGACGAAACCGACTATCAGACCTTGTTCGCCGAACATGACGGCGCGGTCGCGGCGCCAACTGCCGGCCTGCATTTCACCCCCGAACTGATGGTCACGCTGGCCGGGCGGGGCGTGTCGACCGCGCCCCTGACCCTGCATGTGGGCGCGGGTACCTTCCTGCCGGTGACCGTCGAGGACATCGAAAATCATCAAATGCATGCCGAGTTCGGCGAAATACCGGCTACGACAGCCGACGCCGTGAATGAAACCCACGCCCGCGGCGGCCGGGTGTTGGCGGTTGGCACCACGTCGCTGCGCTTGCTGGAAAGCGCGGTGGATGGGGCCGGCGC
Organism: Alphaproteobacteria bacterium; assembly: GCA_047616465.1. Taxonomy (GTDB): domain Bacteria; phylum Pseudomonadota; class Alphaproteobacteria; order UBA6615; family UBA6615; genus JABDJY01. Next base: position 3,101 of record JBLHHE010000349.1, on the reverse strand, counting down.
GGTGCAGGCCTTCACCGGCGATACCAGCATTTTCATCACCCCGGGCTACCGGTTCGGGGCGGTGGATCTGTTGCTGACCAATTTCCACCTGCCGCGCTCGACATTGTATATGTTGGTCAGTGCGTTCGCCGGCACCGATCACATCCGCGCGGCGTACGACCACGCCATTGCACAACGCTACCGTTTCTATTCCTATGGGGACGCGATGCTGTTGAACGGCGCCAATGGGAGGGCGCAATGACCGATGAAACTTACCCTGGCCTGACCCAATTGGGCGGCAATGCGCCGCTGCCCCAATCGCCCGACGCGGCGGTGTTGGAGCGGGTCGCCAACCCGCAACCGGGCGAGACTTATTTAGTGCGCTTCACCGCGCCCGAATTTACCTCGATCTGCCCGATTACCGGCCAGCCCGACTTCGCCCATTTGGTGATCGACTATGCGCCGGGCGAGTGGATCGTCGAGAGCAAGTCGCTCAAGCTCTATCTGGGGTCGTTTCGCAATCACGGCGCGTTCCACGAGGGCTGCACGGTGGCGATCGCCAAGCGGCTGGTGGACACGCTGGCGCCGGTCTGGCTGAGGATCGGCGGCTACTGGTACCCGCGCGGCGGCATGCCGATCGACGTGTTTTACCAGACCGGCGAACCCCCCGCCGGCCTGTGGCTGCCCGATCAAGGCGTAGCGCCCTACCGGGGCCGGGGCTGACGGTTTGGCGGTTGCGGCGATAGAATCTTCGACGCGCGATCAGATTCGTGATTACGCCCTGGCGTCGGGGTTCACGGCGGTCGGTTTCGCACCAGCCGAACTCTCCGATGCTAACCGGGATAATTTGGCCGAATATCTGCGCCGCGGCTATCACGGCGACATGGGCTGGCTGGTCGGCAAGGCCGAGCGGCGGGGCGATCCTCGCATACTGTGGCCCGACGCGCGCAGCGTCATCGCGTTGGGTATTTCGTATGCGCCCGGCGGCGATCCGTTGGCCAACCTGTCCCAGCCCGAGACCGGCAACATTTCGGTCTATGCCAGGGGCCGCGATTACCACGAGGTTTTGAAAAAGCGCCTGCGGGTGTTGGGGCGCTGGATCGGCGAGGAATATTCCTGCGGGGTTAAAATATTCGTCGATACCGCGCCGGTGATGGAAAAACCGCTGGCCCAACAGGCCGGGCTCGGCTGGCAGGGCAAGCACACCAATCTGGTATCGCGCGAACACGGCTCATGGCTGTTCCTCGGCGAGGTCTACACCACGCTCGATCTGTCTGCCGACGCGGCCGAGGAAGACCATTGCGGTTCGTGCCAGCGCTGTTTGGATGTTTGCCCGACCAATGCCTTCCCCGCGCCCTATCAGCTCGACGCCCGGCGCTGCATTTCCTACCTGACGATCGAGCATGCCGGCCCCATCGACCGGGAGCTGCGCCCGCTGATGGGCAACCGCATCTATGGCTGCGACGATTGTCTGGCGGTCTGTCCGTGGAACAAATTCGCCCAGGCCGGCGCCGACCCGGACCTGGAACCGCGCCGCGAACTCACCGCACCGCGGCTGGCCGAACTTTCGCGCCTCGACGATAGAGAATTTCGCCAGCTCTTTTCCAAGACGGCCATAAAGCGCTCGGGCCGTGATCGGTTCGTTCGCAACGTTTTGATCGCCTTGGGAAATTCTGGCGACGAGGTGGCTGTGCCGGCCGTCGAATCGCTGCTCGGCGACCCCGCGCCAGTCGTGCGCGGCGCCGCCGTGTGGGCGCTATCGCGCCTGGTGCCGGATGAAGACTTCGCACGCCAGCAGGCAGAACATTTGCCCGGTGAGGCGGATCCCTCGGTTCGCGCCGAGTGGGCGGCCGCCCGATCTGGCTAATTTCAACACGCCTAAATATTACATTGAGCTGGGGCAACGCGGCAGCCGCCGCCGATATCGTTACACGCCGCCCGCGCTGCGGTCTCCGCCTGTTTAGGCGTTCGGGCCTTGGCTGCCGCTGTAACGCTATTGCGGCCAAGTGCAAATGTCCCGCATTCGGCTGGTCCAAACGTCAGCAGGATGCGGCAACCGCTATCGCCACAATCTTTCATCGCCAGATCGACGGCCCGTTGCGGATCGACCACATTCCAGCGGAACCGCCATCGCTGCGACTGGTCGGAGAATGCGATTGCGCCATAACGAGGTCCGTCCGGCTTCGTGGTTTGTACGCTGGGCTTCGGTGGCGCGGAGGATGCCGACAATCCTGGTAAGTCGAATCCAGCGCACGCCGCTAGGGCGAGGGTACCCGCTAGGGTCATGATGTGCAGAGGTGTTTTCATTAAAAAAGCATCTCATAAGTTGATAGTTGGCATTTTGACATAGGCCAACGCAGGCGGTGACGGGTGGGGCGGGCGTTTAGCTTAGGCCACCAGGTCCGACACCGCCGGTTGCTTGGCCATCATCGCTGCTACTGCCGCCGTCATCATCTTCTTCTTCGTCATCTTCTTCTTCGTCTTCTTCTTCATCGCCATCGTCGTCATCGCCATCGTCTTCATCGCCATCGTCGTCATCGCCGTCATCACCATCGTCGTCGCCGTCACTTCCACTGCTATCGCTGTCACTACCGCCGCCGTCACCGTCACCGCCGCCATCACCGTCACCGTCGGCGAACGCCGCATTCGGTACGATGAGCCCGGACGAAGGATCCAGCTTTACTGTGACCGGAGCGATCACCAAGCTTAATGCGATGACGCTGACAGACGCCATCAGCTTTAACCGCCTCCCCTGGGAGCCCGTATCATTCTCGCTCGCTCGCAAAGGGACTGGCAATGTGGGGTGCTTGATCGGTTGGTTCAACACGGTGTCTTCTCCTCTTGAGGCTTACAGCCCAGCTGGGTTGGGTATTGAGCTGACCCCGTTGTAGTACAATGCCTTTAAATCGCTGATGAACCGGCCGTTCATATGCCGTTCATTTTGGCAATTATGACGCCATTTGCATGCATCTGCCTTCAAGTGGCGGCGGGGAGCTCGAGAATCGCTTCGAGTCCTCCGGTCTTCGCCCGTTGCAGGCTAATCCGGCCGCCATACAGTTCGGAGATGTCACTGATGATGGCTAGCCCGAGGCCGGTGCCCGAATTTCGGCTGTCGAACCGGC
>JBLHHE010000348.1:0-3470 GCA_047616465.1 Alphaproteobacteria bacterium | reverse complement strand
GCGCGGTGTTGGGTCGTATCCTCGGGGCCGCCTTGGGCATAGGCCGCCGCCACCTCGTCGGCGAGCTGTTCGAGATGGCGCTGGTATCGGTCCAGCGACACGCCGGGGCGGTCGCGCAGCGCCAGCAACAGCGCGGCTTCACCGACCCGAATATCGCCATCGTCGAGGTGCGCCAGCCCCTGTAGTGCCACGGCCGGGCCGGCGTCGGGCGATAGCGCGCCCTCGCTCAACTTCCGCTGCTCGCCTTGACCGAGGGCTGCTGCAGGCGGCGCGGATCGTCGATCAACAGAACATGGCTGATCACGGCTTTCACGTCGGGAATATTGCGAGCGACTTGAAACACCCGGTCGAGTTCCGCCTGGCTTTGCGCCACGCCCAGCAGGTAGACGGTGCCGGCAATGGTGCGCGTCGAGTAATTGATCGAGCTGATGCCGTCGGTAAACAGCAGCGCGGAATCGAGGCGCGCGTTGATCAAGGCGTCGCGGGCAAACGCTTCGATGCCGGCGTCACTCTTGACCTGGATTTCATTGATTACTTCGCGAACATTGTCGGGCTGCCAGGCCAGCCGCGCGGCTTGGTCGGCCATTTTAGCGGTCGGCACGCGCCCGGCGAGGAGCACCCGGCCCTCGTAGATTTGCAGGCTGACCAGATTATACAGCTCGAGGCCGGCGTTGATCCAAAGGTCGTTGATCGCGATGCGAATGCCGGCATCGCGCACCGCACCTCTGACGCCGCGTTCTTCCGAGGCCGCGACGCCGGCGGTGGCGCCGGCACCGATCACCACACCCGTTGGGGTGCAGGCGGCCAGCAACAGAATGGCCGCGCAGAGGGTCGCGGAAAATCGGAAGGGGCGTTTATCGTCGCGTGTGTTTTGTTTCATAAGGCCCGTGATTAAAGTTCGACTGTGGCGGCAATGGGGCAATCTTGTGTAGGCGGACACACTGTAATTCGGCAAGCCTCTAATCGGCGCCGCTAGGCCGCCATGCATCGACGAGGTGCCGGGGCCAACGCCGGGGCGTCATGAGAATGGCATCGAAACGAATATCGCACCCTGAAAAATCGGGCCTGCGAGCCATGAAGTCGCTCATGGCGCGTTCGATGCGAGCGCGCTGGCGCGGGCTGATCGCCTCCGCGGCGGCGGCCAAGGATGTTCGCGCCTTTACTTCGACCGCGACCAGAACCGCCCTCCGGCGGGCAATGATGTCGATTTCGCCGGCCCGGCAGCGGTAACCGCGGGCGACAATGCGGTAACCCTTGGCGCGCAAGAACAGGGCGGCGCGCGCCTCTGCGCCACGACCGCGCTTATACGCCGCACAGCCGAGCCCGGCGTGCTCGGCGCCGGCGTCATTGTGCCTTTTCGTCCGCCGACAGCGCCAGCGCGCGTCTGTAGACTTCGCGCCGTGGCCTGCCGGACGCGGCGGCAACATGGTCGACCGCATCGCGCAAACTCATCGTCGCCAATGTCTGGCCCAGCATGGCGTCGATCTGCGCATCGTCGACAATGGCCTGCGGCGCGGGCGGGCCGACCACCAGCACCACTTCGCCGCGCGGCGGCCCCGATTGCCCGAACGCCGCCGCCAACTCGCCAAGGGAGCCCCGTCGAACCTCTTCGAACATTTTGGTAATCTCGCGCACCACTGCTGCCGGCCGGTCGCCCAGGCAATCGGCCATCTCCGCCAGGGTGGCCGGCACGCGTCGCGGCGATTCATAAAATATCAACGCCGCCGGCACCGCTGCCAGCGCTTCTAACCGCTGCCGCCGGGCGGCCTGTTTGGGCGGTAAAAACCCGGCGAACAGAAAACTATCTGTGGGCAACCCCGCCAGGGTGAGCGCGGCGATTGCCGCCACCGGCCCGGGCGCGGTGGTAATGGGGATGTCTTCGCCAATGGCGGCTTGCACCAGCCGGTAGCCGGGATCGGAAATCAGCGGCGTGCCGGCATCGCTTACCAGCGCCACGATCTCGCCTCTTTGTAAGCGCTTTATGAGGCGTGGCAGCGCGGTGGGTGCGTTATGGTCGTGATAGGCGGTGGTCGATGTGCTGACGCCGTAATGGGACAACAGCCGCCGTGTTACGCGGGTATCCTCGCAAGCGATGAGATCGGCGCCGCGCAGGATGTCGAGGGCGCGCAGCGTTATGTCGCCAAGATTGCCAATCGGCGTCGCAACAAGGTACAAGCCCGGCGCTAGCGTGGCGTGGCTCGGTTGCCGCGGCACAGTTGGATCGCTAGGCTCGCTTCGGCGTTTCCCGGAGGGGTCGGGCGTAGTTGAACCGGGTGAAGTGGATTGACGTGGTGTCACGACTTTTAAATTTCCTGACCAATCCTGAACATTTGCGGCCGCGTTTTAGCTGGCTGGTGCTGGCCGCTCTGCTGCTAACTGCGTGTGAAGAAGTACACTTAACGGCAACCCCGCCGTCCGCGCAACAACGGCCGCCCGCTGCCAGGCCCGTGCCCGTGCCCCCGCCAGCCCAAGCGACGGCGCCGGTCGAGCCCGTATTTGCCGGGCCAGCGGGTCCGTCATCGGGCATTCTGCGCAAACCGGACGCGGTCACCGTCGCTATCTTATTGCCGTTGACGGGAACGGCGGCAACTTTCGGACGCGACTTGCTTGCGGCGGCGCAGATGGCGGTGTTCGACCTGGCGGATTCGAATTTCGAACTTCGATTGTACGACACGGGCGGACAGGTCGATCAGGCCCGTACCGCCGCGCTGGCGGCTCAACAAGACGGCGCGCAAATTATCCTGGGGCCGCTATTTTCCAACGCCGTGCTCGCGGCCGCAGCAGTTGCCAAGCCGGCCAACATTCCGATCTTAGCGTTTTCCAATAATCGCGAGATTGTCGGCGACGGTGTTTATGCCATGGGCTTTGTCCCCGAAGACCAGGTCCAGCGGATCGTCGATTTTTCCTTTAGGCAGAATATGACCCGGTTTTCAGCGTTGGTGCCGGACGACCTCTATGGCAGCCGCATGGTCGCCGCGCTCAACGAGAACGCCGGTCTGGGGGGGCGAGAAATAACCGACGTCGCCTATTACCAAGACGAAACTCAAGCCTTGGTCGATACCGTAAAGCAACTGGGCCGCTACGATGAGCGCCATCTGGCATTGCTGGCACTGCGCCGCGAGTTGGCGTCGCGCGACGATGAAATTTCTAAGCGCGCCTTGCGGCGCTTGGAAGGTTTGGAAACGTTAGGCGAGGTTGAATTCGAGGCGCTGTTATTGCCAGCAGGCGGCGAGGAAGTTCTCCGAATTGCGCCGCTGCTGGCCTTCTACGATATCGATCCCTCACAAATTAAACTGCTAGGGACGTGGTTATGGGACGACCCGGCGCTGCGTACCGAGCCCAGTATGGCCGGGGCGTGGTTCGCCGCACCGCCGGCCGTCACAAGGCAGCTTTTTGTCGAGCGGTTTAAGCAGCTTTATGAACGCACGCCGGAGCGCCGGGCGACGCTTGCCTATGATGCGACGGCACTG
>JBLHHE010000347.1:0-3473 GCA_047616465.1 Alphaproteobacteria bacterium | reverse complement strand
TTGTGCCGGTTGTGAACTATCCCCTGACGAAGCCGCGCTGTTTCGCGCGGTTAATCCGTTGGGTTTTATCCTCTTCAGTAGGAACTGCGACACGCCGAAACAGGTCCGCCGGCTGGTCGCGGCGTTGCGCGATACGGTCGGCCGCGCCGACGCGCCGGTATTGATTGATCAGGAAGGCGGGTCGGTACGCCGATTGCGGCCGCCGCATTGGGACGATGTTCCGCCGGCTGCGCTGTTTGGCGAATTGTACGAACATGATCGCCCGCGCGCTTGCGAGGCCGCCGCGTTGGCCGGGCGTTTGATCGCCGCGCAGTTGGCGCCGCTGGGAATTACGGTGAACTGTGCGCCGGTCCTCGATGTTTCCTTTGCCGATACCACCAGCGCGATTGGCGACCGCGCCTTTGGGACGGACCCCGCCGTGATCGTCGAACTGGCGCGCGCGTTCTGCGACGGGTTGTTTGCCGGCGGCGTGTTGCCGGTGATCAAGCATATGCCTGGCCATGGTCGGGCGACGGTTGATAGCCATCTGGACATGCCCCGGGTAAGCGCGACGGCGGAAGCGTTGCGGCAGATCGATTTTGCACCGTTTCGGGCATTGGCGTCGCTGCCGTTAGGCATGACGGCCCACGTGGTGTACGACACCTTCGATAGGGACAATGTGGCGACGGTTTCGAAGACCATGATTGGCGATATTATTCGCGGCGAAATTGGGTTCGATGGGTTCTTGATGACCGACGATATCAGTATGGGCGCCCTCAAGGGCGAGATCACGGCACGCTGCGCGGCGGCGCTCGACGCGGGCTGCGACGCCATTCTGCATTGCTCGGGAGATTACGACGAGATGAAAGCCGTGGGCGCGGCTGTACTGCGCCTAACCGACGTCGCACAGGCGCGCTGGCAAATCGCAGCGGCGCAAGTGTCGCCGGCTGCAGGAGTGGTAGATGCTGCGGAATTGGCAAGGCAGCTCACTGAGCTGATGGACGGTGGTTCGTAATGGGTGAGGGCCGGTAACGTGGATTTTGATATTGTAAAAGTAATCGCCTGGGCGGTGCCAATAGTGTTGGCGGTTACGCTGCACGAGGCCGCTCATGGGTGGGTGGCGTGGAAACTCGGCGACGATACCGCCTACAAATTGGGGCGCGTTACCTTCAATCCAATTCGTCATATAGATCTTGTAGGTACAATCCTCATTCCGGGCTTGCTTGTGGCGTCTGGTACAGGGTTCATATTCGGCTGGGCAAAGCCGGTTCCGGTCCATTTTGGCCGACTCGGGTCGCCTCGACGCGACATGATACTTGTCGCCGCGGCGGGTCCTGGAATGAACTTAATGCTTGCCCTGCTGTCGGGATTGGCGTTGGCTTTATTGCCATTGACGGGCGATAATCCTGTCAGATTAGCCTTATTTGTATCCATAGAAATCAATATATTACTGGCGATATTTAACATGTTACCTCTGCCTCCGCTCGACGGTGGCCGGGTGCTGACCGGCCTGTTGCCGGCGGCGTTGGCGCGTCCGTTTGCGAAGCTCGAACGCTACGGCTTCTTTATTCTTATCGGTCTCATCTTTATTCTCCCCAGGGTGGGCGATGCCCTTGGGTTTCGGGTTAATCCGTTCGTGTGGCTTATCGGCGGTCCGAAAGACTATGTAACCAACATAATTTATAGCGTGATGGGTATTTAATGAGTGCGGCGGTCGATAGTTTCGAACAACCGGTGCCCGATTATGCGCAGGCGGAGACGGCGCCTAGCGGCGCCGATTTGATCGTCCATCTGGATGGTTACGAAGGCCCGATCGATCTGCTGCTGACCCTGGCGCGCGATCAGAAGGTCGATCTCACCAAAATTTCAATCCTCGGCCTCGCCGAGCAGTATCTGACCTTTATCGAGCAGGCGCGCCAGCTGCGCCTTGAAATCGCCGCCGACTATCTGGTGATGGCGGCCTGGCTGGCTTATCTCAAGTCGCGCTTGCTGCTGCCGGCGACCGAGGAGGATGAGGAGCCGTCTGGCGCCGAACTGGCGGCGGCCTTGAAATATCAATTGCAGCGCTTGGAGGCCATGCGCACGGCGGCGGAAGGCTTGTTTGCGCGGCCCTTACTGGGGCGCGATGTCTTCGCCCGCGGCGCGCCCGAAGGCATTCGTGTGAAAACGCGCTCGTTGTACGACGCCACTCTGTTCGAGATTTTGCAGGCCTATGGCGCGACCCATCGCCGCCGCAAACCGGCGCCGTTGCGTATCGAGCAGATGGAACTGTTTTCCATGGACGATGCGCTGGGCCGTCTCACAACCTTCCTCGGCAAGGTGATGGATTGGTCCGCGCTGTCGAATTTCCTGCCCGAGGGTCTGGAGGATGATCTGGTTCGGCGGTCGGCCGTGGCCGCCACCTTTGCCGCCAGCCTGGAACTTGTACGCAGCGGCAAGGCCGAAATTCGCCAGGACCGGCTTTTCGGGCCGATATTCTTTCGCAGCCGCGGCGGCGTCCGCCCCGCCGGGCCAACAAGCGTGCCGACATCAGATATGAGCGAGGTGGCAAGTGACGATGATTCCTGAAACGGCTGACGCCAACACCGCAGAACATCTTCGCATCCTGGAGGCGATTTTATTTGCTGCTGTGGAGCCCCTCGACGAAGCCTCGATCGCGGTGCGGTTGCCCGCTGATGCCGATCTCGCAGACTTGCTGGTCATTCTCAGCAAAGCGTATGCCAGCCGCGGCGTGAACATCGTCAAAGTTGGCGGCAAGTGGGCGCTGCGCACGGCGCCCGATCTGGTCGATAAACTGAAAATCGAGCGCGTGGCGGAGCGGCGGCTATCGCGGGCAGCGCAGGAAACATTGGCGATCATCGCCTATCATCAACCGTTGACCCGCGCCGAGGTCGAAGCCATCCGCGGCGTCGCTGTCAACCGCGGCACCCTCGATGTTTTACTCGAAGCCGGTTGGATCAAGCCGGGCCGCCGCCGCGACACGCCGGGGCGTCCGACGACGTGGCTGACGAGCGACGGCTTTTTGTCTCACTTTGGTATCGAAAACCTGCAGGATCTGCCCGGCGTGAAGGAATTGAAGGCAGCCGGTCTTCTCGATACCAGGCCGGCGGTCGATGTTTACACCTCCCGCGCGCCCCAGGAAGATCTGCCCTTCACCTCGATCGAGGCCGCGGCTGAAGAAGCCGAGGAAGATATCGAACCCTTGCTTTCGGAAGACGACCTGCCTGAAGACGGCGCCGAGGCCTAGTTTTGCGCCGAGACTGGACGGCATATTGCCGCCGCTGGCGCTTTAGCCTAGCTTCCGCCACCACTGCGGTCGCGCGTTCGAACCCCTGGCTGGGTCTTGATGCGGGCCGGGTATAACGGCAGGTGGCCTTGAAAAACCAGAGCCTCAATCTCGAAAATGTCAGCCATCGTTTCGGCAATTTGCTGGCCGTCGACGGTGTAACGCTGTCGGTGGAACCGGGCGAAATCGTTTGCCTCGTGGGTCCGTC
>JBLHHE010000346.1:0-3474 GCA_047616465.1 Alphaproteobacteria bacterium | reverse complement strand
CGGCGTGCCAGACGCGGCGTCTTCCAGCCTGAACTGGCCGAACACCATGCGTTTGCCGGCTTTGACGATTTCGCCGCGGCCGACGATGTCGCAGTTGTAGGCGGCCGTCATGAAGCTTGTGGTCATGTCGACCGTGGCCATGTTGCGGTAGCCGCCCAGCGCCGACGAGATCACCACCACCATCGCCGAATCCGCGAATGCCAGCATCGACTGGCCGGAGATGACGCCGCCATGGCGCGCCAGATGCTCGCCGTAGGGCATGCGCAGAACCGCACCACTATCTGACGTTTCTTCGACACGAATGCATAATTCCTTGACCCAGGGCGCCATTCTCGTATCGATAATGTCTTGCCCGTCGGCTACTGAAATTCCGCTCATAAATCCCTCATCAAAAGGTCGTTCCATGACGCAACAGGTTAGTTTCTACAGCGATGGTCTGCGTTTGTCCGGCCAATTCAGCGCCGCACCGGGCGATGGTCCGGCCCCGGCGGTGGTTTGCGTTCACGGCTATACCGGCCGCAAAGAAACCTACATGCCGCCATTCGTGCGCGAACTGAACGCCGCCGGCTTTCATACGTTGGATTTCTATCACCGCGGTTTCGGCGACAGCGATGGCATACGCTTGCGCGCCGACCCGGAGGGACAAGTGCGCGACATTCTGTCGGCCTTGATCTATCTACGCCAGCGCCCCGAGGTGGATCCGGCCCGGGTCGCGATCATGGGGTTGAGCCATGGCGGCGGGGCCTCGATTAAGGCGGCGGCGCTGGACCCCGACGTTCGGTGCATCGTGACAATTGGCGCGCCGGGCAACGGCGAGCGTTGGATGAAAAGTAAGCGCACCGTCGATGAATGGGCGGCCTTGGAGGTGGAACTCGAGGCGGACCGCACCGTGCGGGTACTCACCGGCGAATCGCGCCGCGTCCCCTACACCGAGATGGCACCACCGGGACCGGCGGAACGCGCGGCCTTTAAGACCATGTACAAGCCGGAAGATGCCAACCCGGAGGGCTATCCGCTGGAAAACATCGATCTTGCGGTGGGATTCCACGCCGAGGATTTCGTCCATTTGATCGCACCCCGTCCCTTGATGCTGATCCACGGTATCGACGACACCATGGTGCGGTTCGTTGAAGCGCAATCATTGTTCGAACGGGCCGGTGAGCCGAAGAAACTGTTCCCGATCCCCGGCATCAACCACGCCGACGTCTACGAGGCGCGCATGCCCGAGATATTCCGCATTGTCGCGGCTGAGACCATCGCCTGGTTCAACGAGTACCTCTAGACTGGAAACGGTGTTTCTGAAGTAACATAGCGGCAATGCCGGGGTGGCACCGCCGGCAAGCAGGGGATGGGAATGAAAGAATTGTTCGATTTGGCCGGCCAGGTAGCGATCGTCACCGGCGCGTCGAGCGGCCTCGGCGCTCATTTCGCCGAAACGCTGGCGCAGGCCGGCGCCAAAGTCGCCCTCGGGGCCCGCCGCATAGACCGGCTGACGGCGCTGGCCGATAAAATTGCTGGCAATGGTGGCCGCGCGCTGCCGGTCGAGCTCGACGTTACCAATGCTGCATCAGTGAAGGCGGCGATCCAGACGACCCAGGAGGAATTGGGTCCGATCTCGATACTGGTCAACAATGCCGGCATCCCATCGTCGGGCCGGGCGATCGAGATGGAAGAGGCGGAGTGGGACCGGGTGCTCGACACCAACCTCAAAGGCGCCTGGCTGATGGCGCGTGAAGTTGGCACCCACATGGTCGAGCACGAGACCGCCGGACGGATTATCAATATCGCGTCGATTATCGGCGTGAGCACGGCCGCCAAGCGCGTTCTCGCTTATTCTGTATCGAAGGCCGGAATGGTCAGTTTGACCGAGAGCTTGGCGGTGGAACTCGCCGATAAGGGGATATGCGTGAATGCTATCGCGCCGGGTTATATCGAGACCGAACTCAACAGCGGTTTCTTGCAAAGCTCGGCGGGACAGCGCATTGCCACCCGTGTGCCGTTGGGGCGCTTTGGCGAGACTCGAGACCTCGACGGTGTCTTGCTGTTGCTGGCCGGACCGTCGGCGCGCTACATCACCGGGTCTGTCGTAACCGTCGATGGCGGTTTGTCGCTGTCGACCCTCTAATAATAAAACATCCGAAACGGAGAGAGCCTGATGGATTTTACCTTATCGTCCGAACAGGAAGATTTGCGCCAGCGTGTGGCCAAATTCGTCGCCGATGAAATCATGCCGGTGGAGGCCGATCCGGCCAGCTTCGAAGCCCATGAAAACATCGCCGAAGAACCCTTGCAGCGTCTGCGCGAGAAGGCCAGGTCGGCTGGGCTGTGGGCGCCGCAGATGCCGGTCGCGCGCGGCGGGCTGGGGCTGAGTAACGTCGGCATGGCGATATTCTACGAGGAAGCAGGCCGGTCGCGCTTCGGCCCGGTTTGCATGAACTGCGCCGCGCCCGACGACGGTAATATGATTTTGCTCGAACGCTGCGCCACCGAAGAACAGAAAGACCGCTGGCTGCAGCCGATCATCGACGGAACCCTGCGCTCGTCGATCGTCATGACCGAGCCCGCGCCCGGCGCCGGGTCCGACCCCACCTCAATGCTGACCACCGCGACGCCTAAGGGTAACGACACCTGGGTCATCGAGGGCCATAAATGGTTCATCACCGGGGCGGAAGGCGCCGAGCATTTCATCGTATTGGCGCGCACCTCCGACGACCCGCGGCGCAATTTGACGACCTTCATGTTCCACCGCGACGATCCCGGTTGGGAGATTCTCCGCCGCATCGAAATCATGGGCCCGGAGGAGCATGGCGGCCATTGCGAGCTTCGGTTTAACGGGTTGGAAATTCCCGACGCAAACCGGCTGATGGGGGTCGGCGAGGGTATGAAGGCGGTGCAGATACGTCTCGGTACAGCGCGGTTGACCCATTGCATGCGTTGGCTCGGCATGGCCAAGCGGGCGATCGAGGAGTGCCTGGGTTATGTGCGGACGCGCGAGAATTTCGGCATCACCCTGGCCGAGCATGAGGGGGTGCAATGGATGCTGGCGGACGCGGCGATGGATATCGAAATCGGCCGCTTGATGACCATGCGCGCGGCGGCCAAGCTTGACACCGGCGATCAGGCCCGCACCGAAGTGTCGATGGCGAAAATCTTCGTCTCGGAGTTGCTGCACAAAACTATTGCGACGGCCATCCAGTTGAACGGGGCGCGCGGTTATTCCAAGGATCTGCCGCTCGAATGGATGTACCGTTACGCGCCCCAGGCCAAGCTGGTCGACGGCGCGTCGGAGGTCCACAAGATGGTCATCGCCCGCAATCTTCTCGCTGACGGGATGGATTTCTGGAGCTGGGATTAGTGCCCGACGGCGTAACTTCACCGCCGCACACTGAAATACAGGTTGGAGTGCTAGCCGATTGGCTTGCTGCTCAAACCGGTGCAGACCGCGTCCATATCGATCCGCTGGTACTTTTACCG
>JBLHHE010000345.1:0-3477 GCA_047616465.1 Alphaproteobacteria bacterium | reverse complement strand
CAACGCCGTCGATCCCCAAAGTCTCCGAGGAAAATCAACCGTGACATCCTCCGAACAGGTTTCCGGCCTTACCGACATTAAGGCCTGCGTTTTCGACGCTTACGGAACCCTGTTCGATTTTAATTCCGGTGTCATGCGGTGTCGTGACGACATCGGCGATACGGCAGAACGCCTATCCAATATTTGGCGGCAAAAACAACTTCAATATACTTGGCTGCGTAGCCTGATGGGACGCCACGCGGATTTTTGGCAGGTAACCGGTGAGGCTCTCGACTTTGCCCTAGCGGCGGTTGCGATCGATAACCCTGAATTGCGCCAACGACTGATGGCACTGTACCGCGAATTGGATACGTTTGCCGAAGTCACCGACGTCCTGACCCGCTTGCAACAGGGCGGCATGCAAACCGCCATCCTATCGAATGGCGCCCCCGACATGCTCAATGCAGGGGTCACAGCAGCGGGCCTCGATACTCTCCTCGATGAGGTGTTGTCGGTCGAGGATGTCGGCGTCTTCAAGCCCGACCCCAGGGTCTATCAACTGGCGGTCGATCGGCTTGGTGTAGCGCCCGCTGACATTTGCTTCATGTCGTCCAACGGATGGGACGCCGCCGGAGCGGCGGCGTTCGGCTTTCGCGTGGTCTGGGTTAATCGCTACAGGCAACCGGCCGAGCAGCTACCCGCCCAACCCGATTTTGTAATCGACACCTTGTCGCCGCTGCCGGAATTGCTTGGCCTCTAAATCGGATGAACGACCAAGCCGGCCCTTTTACGTCTCCCAGTTACAACGACATCGTCGCCGCCGGCAAACGGCTTTCCGCAATCGCAGTACGCACGCCGCTGCTGGAAAGCGCGGCGCTGAACAAGTCCGTTGGCGGCCGCATACTGTTGAAGGCGGAAACCCTGCAGCACACCGGATCGTTCAAATTTCGGGGCGGCTATAATTTCGTCTCCCAACTCGATCAAGCACAACGGCGCCGTGGCGTCGTTGCCTATTCATCGGGAAATCATGCCCAAGGCGTCGCCGCCGCGGCCTCCCTGCTAGGGGCACCTGCCACCATCGTGATGCCGTCGGACGCACCATCGGTCAAGCTCGACAATACGCGGGCGCTGGGGGCAAAGGTCGTGATCTATGATCGCAACAGCGAGCCGCGCGAGGAAATCGCCGCCCGGCTCGCAGCCGAGAGCGGCGCGACCCTCGTGCCGCCCTACGACCATCCGTGGACGATCGCCGGACAAGGCACAGTTGGTTTAGAAATTGCCACGCAGGCCGCTGAGCGCGGCGCGCCACCCGATGCGGTGCTGGTATGCTGCGGCGGTGGGGGGCTTTGCGCCGGGATCGCAACCGTCTTTGCAGAAGTTGCACCATCGACCCAAATTCATACTGTCGAACCCGACGGCTTCGACGACACCGCGCAATCATTGGCTCGTGGGCAGCTGGTGTCGAACCAACCCGGCGGGCACTCGATCTGCGACGCCCTGCTGGCGCCGATGCCCGGTGCGTTGACCTTTTCGATCAACGAGCGGTTGGTCACGGGTGGACTTTCGGTGTCCGATCACGAGGTGCGCCGGGCGATGGTATTCGCGTGGCAGACCCTCAAACTGGTCGTCGAACCCGGCGGCGCCGTCGCCCTGGCAGCCGTCTTGAGCGGTGCGCTAGATTGTCACGACCGGATAGTCGCTGTCGTACTATCGGGCGCCAATGTCGACGCCGCACTATTCAACGAAATTTTACAGAATAGCGACGCGCTTTAACCTATTTCGTCGCTGACCAGATTGAGTTTATTTTGCTGGTTTTCACGGTGAACTAACCGGCCCTCAACGCGGGCGTGCGCCTCAATCGATACATTTTCATGGATGATGTCGCCACTGATCGTCGCCGAAGCAGCAATCGAAAGATTGGTGACCTGTAACTCGCCGGTCACAGAACCATGAATAACGGCGAGCTCACACTTTACTTGCCCCTGCACCTCGCCGGCTTCACCCAGGGTAAGCTCATGGCACTCGATATCGCCAATAACCTTACCCTCGACTTGAATCGTTCCCAGCGACGAAAGATTACCGGTGATCGTCATGTCTTGGCTGACGATTGACGGCAAACCAGAGGGGCCACCGCTTGCGCGATCAGTTTTTGAAAACATATTGTCCTGCCCTTAAAAAGTTTGCGGGGTCCAGTTGCTGACCGTCGACCATGATCTCATAGTGCAAATGCGCCGATGTGCTGCGTCCGGTACTTCCGACTAGTCCAACTTTCTCACGAAATTCCAATTTCTGCCCGCGCTTGACAAAAATACGCGACATATGGGCGTAACGCGTGCGAATGCCCAGGCCGTGATCGACTTCGACGGTCTTTCCGTAACCACCGTTCCAGCCCACGAATGCAACGGTGCCCGGCGCGGTCACGTGGATCGCGTTCTTGCTGCGGCTGGCGAAATCCAGTCCGGGATGCATCGCTAACTTGTTGTTGAATGGATCGTGCCGCCGGCCGAATCCGCTGGAAAGGCGAATCTCGTTCAAGGGGGCGGCAAACGGCAGATGCTTCATCAAACCTTGGAGGCCTTGCAGCCGCACGAGGCGCCGCTCGACAGCGATTAGCTTTTCACCGGCCTCGGAATCGAGTTCGTCGTCTAGCGCCAACAAGGGCCCGCCGACCCCCGCTAACAATTCCGAATCTGCCCCCAACACCCGTTTCAGCATGAGCGGGATATCCAGCCCCGCAACGACCAAGGTACGTTCAAGCGCGTCGATACCCTGGTCGGCGCTTTCGCCGAGACGGCCTATCGATTCCGACTGCGAGGCTGCGAATAATTCCAGCTGCTCGGATAAAGTCGCGATGCGGTGATTTAATTTTGCGCGTTCGGAAATGATGCCGGCACTCTCATCGGCTGTCGCCTTCAGGGCGCTTTGGGCTGATTTAAGCTCGTCGGCAAGGCCCGATTGATCACTGTTCAGTTCAATAATCTTGTCGTTCAAGCGGGCAATTTCGGAATTAGCCGATTCTATTTGTTCGGCCAGTTTTTCACGTTCAGCCAGGTTCGCGTTATCACGCTTTTCGGCTTCGCTCAGTTGACGGCTCACATTCTGCTGGCCGTCTTTCGTCTGATCCAATTCTTCGCTCAAACGAGCGACGTCGCGGTCACGTGCGTCGCGTAGGTGGACCAGGCGCTCGCGTTCCGCCTCTAGGCTTGAAATCTGGTTGCTCAAAGCTGTGTTTTGGCTGGCGATTTCCTCATTGGTCTTCGCCTGCTTGTCTATCGACTGGGCGCCCTCTTCGAGCTTGCTGCTCAGATCATCGATTTCACCCTGCATATTTCGAATGACGCGATCTGTGGTCGCAATCCGCACATTTCGCTCCGCAACGACCAGAGTACTCGACACGAACCGCACGCTCGTGAATCCGACCCAACCAACAATCAGCGCCGTTAAAAATAGGATACCGACTTGGCCAAACCGCCCGACCCCCAAATAACGCACGTGCCC
>JBLHHE010000344.1:0-3497 GCA_047616465.1 Alphaproteobacteria bacterium | reverse complement strand
AAGGCCTGGACCCAGGATTCGATGAACCACAAGGGCGACACGTGGCAGATTCCCTATCCCGGCGACACGGGTGTTGAGGACTGGCAGCTTGCCCAGGTGGGCGTGACCCAGCGTATGGGGGCCCTCGACGAGGTCGACGAGAACAATAACGTGGTCAACATTTCGGTCTGCCCGGCGCCCTACCAGGACCCGCACCCGCCGGTCTTCGTATCGGGCAGCGGCAGCCCCGAGACGATCGACTACAATGCGCGGATGGGCTTCATCCCGACCTATTTCACCGACATCAACACGGCTGCGCCCCTCGGTCAGCAGTACGCTGCAACCGCCAAGACGGCCGGCTACGATTGGCTGCCGGGGCAGAACCAGAACATTGTGCGCTGGCTGCAAATCGCCGAGAGCCACGATGCCGCGATAGATGCGGTGATGGCGCACGATTACGACATCTGGAAAAACTTCTATGCCGCGATGGGCCGGCGCAAGCTCGACGAGGCCGATGTCATCGGTTCGATGCTCGATTCCGGTCTCTATGCGATCGGTACGGCGGAATCGGTGCGCGACCAACTGGTGGCTCAGTGGGAACAGATGCCGGCCGAGTACATCACGCTGATCTATCACTATGCTCAGATGCCCAAGGATAAGGTCATCCAGAACATGAAAGAGTTCAACGCAGTGGTGAAGCCGGCCCTCGATGAAATCACCGCCGCGGCGGGCCACGATATGGCGCAAGCGGCAGAATAAAAGCCCAAAGAAGGCTGTACTACAGGGGTCGCGCTTGTCGCGGCCCCTTTTTCTTTGGGGGACTCGCTTTTCCCATATGTCACCTCCACCTAAATCCTCCCCCATCAAAGGGGCTGTGGGGCGAACCGTCGTGCAAAAGCACGAAGCAAGTCGGACCGCAGCCCCTTTGATGGGGGAGGGTCGGGGTGGGGGTGGGAATCTCGATCTTACGGGAGAGGGGCTAATACCCCGCGTCGCGGTCGACCAAATGCAGCAGCGGCTCGCCAACATCGATCCGGCGGATGTTTTCGGCGACTTGGGCCACCACACTGCGCGGGTCGGTGATGCTGGCATTATGAGGCGTTATGGTGATCTGCGGATGGTCCCAAAAGGGGTGATCGCCGGGCAGGGGCTCCTCGCGGAACACATCGAGGGTGGCGTGGGTGAGTTGCCCCGAGGCCAGCGCGTCGGCCAGATCGGCCTCGACCAGGTGCCCGCCCCGCGCGGCATTGATCAGATAAGCACCGCGGGGTAACTGCGCCAGGGTTTCTCGATTCACGATATCGGCGGTCTGGGCGGTCAGCGGCAACAGGCATACGAGAATTTCGGTGCGCGCCAGAAACGGCGCCAAACCGTCCGGCCCGTCAAAGCAGGCGACGCCGGGAATGTCCTTTGCCGTGCGGCTCCAGCCGGCGACGTCGAAACCCAATGCGGCGAGCTTCTCCACGGCGTCCCGGCCCAGCACCCCCAGACCCATCACGCCGACCGGGCGTTCGTCGGCCTGGCACAGTTCGCGCGCCCGGTCGTCCCACACATGCTCGCGCTGTTGCGCCTCGAAGACCGGCTGAGTGCGGTGATAGCGCAGCACATGCAGTAGCACATATTCGGTGATGCCGGCGGTCAGGTAGGGATCGACCACCCGCGTCACCGGCACATCGGGAAGGGTTGGGTCTTCGAACAGATGGTCGGCCCCGGCGCCCATCGACAGGATCGCTTTGAGGTTGGGCAGTTTGGCAAGCTCGCCGGCGGGCGGCTTCCAGGCTAGCGCATAATCAATATCGGCGGCCTGGCCTATATCGGGCCAAGCGCGCACCTCAAGGTCGGGGGCGACGCGGGCGAACTCGCGTTGCCACCAGTCGGGGCGCTCGCCGGGGGCGATGATCAGCAGGGTCATAGCAGATTTAGGTGGCGATGACGCTGCCGACGCCGACCGCTTCCAGGTCGAACGCCGCGGCCATCAGCGCCTTGGTGTAAGCCTCTTTCGGCTGATCGAAGATCTGCACGGCCGGGCCCTGCTCCACCACCTTGCCGTCGCGCATGACGATGACCTGGTCGGAAATCGCGCGCACCACTTTCAAATCGTGGCTGATGAACAAATAGGCCAGCTTGTGCTTGGCTTGCAGGTCGCGCAACAGGTCGATGATTTGCGCCTGCACCGACCGGTCGAGCGCCGAGGTGGGCTCATCGAGGACGATGAATTTTGGTTTGAGCACGACGGCGCGGGCGATCGCCACGCGCTGGCGCTGGCCGCCGGAGAATTCGTGCGGGTAGCGGTGGCGGCTCGCCGGATCGAGCCCTACTTCCTCCATCGCCTGGCAGATCAGCGCGTCGCGCGCGGCCGCGGTATCGCCGATTTTATGGACCTTGAGGCCCTCCTCGATGATCTGGGCGATCGACATGCGCGGGCTGAGGCTGCCATAGGGATCCTGGAATACGATCTGCATTTCGCGGCGCAGGGGGCGCAATTGTTTCGAATGCAGAGCGTCGAGATGATGGCCGTCGAACTCGATCGGGCCGTCCGACGTGATCAACCGCAATAGCGCCAGACCCAGCGTGGTCTTGCCGGAGCCCGACTCGCCGACGACCCCGACCGTCTGTCCCTCGCGCACATCGACGGTGATGCCATCGACGGCGCGGATATAATCGGTGGTGCGCCGCATCAGGCCGGTCTTGATCGGGAACCAGACCTTCAAATTCTCGCTATGCATCACCCGCGGCGCGTCGGCGGCGGGCTGCAGGGCGGCCCCCGACGGTTCGGCGGAGAGCAAATGCTTTGTATAGGCGTGCTGTGGCGCATCGAAAATCTGTTGGGTCGGGCCGGTCTCGACGATTTCGCCCTGGTTCATCACGCACAAGCGCTGGGCCATCTTTTGCACGATGCCGAGATCGTGGGTGATGAACAGCATCGACATGCCGAACTGGGCCTGCAAATCGCGCAGCAGTTCCAGAATCTGCGCCTGAATGGTGACGTCGAGCGCCGTGGTCGGCTCGTCGGCGATCAGCAGTTTGGGCTCGTTGGCCAGAGCCATGGCGATCATCACCCGTTGGCGCTCGCCACCCGATAACTCATGGGGGAAGGCGCTGAGGCGCCGTTGCGCGTCGGACAGGCCGACCAGTTTGAGCAATTCCAGGGTGCGCACCCGCGCGGCGTCGCGGCCGAGCCCCTTATGGATGAACAGCACCTCGTTGATCTGTTTTTCGACCGAGTGCAGCGGGTTGAGCGAGGTCATCGGTTCTTGGAAAATGATCGCGATGTCGTTGCCGCGGATGGCGCGCAGCTGGTCTTGCGGCGCGCCCATCATTTCCTCGCCCTCGAACAGCACCGAGCCGCCGGGATGGCGCGCCACCGGGTAAGGTAGCAATTGCAGGACCGATAGCGCCGTTACCGACTTGCCGGAACCGGACTCGCCGACCAAGGCGAGGGTCTCGCCCTTGGCGATGTCGAAGCTGACGCTTTTGACCGCGTGAACCATGCCACTGGGGGTCGAGAAATCGACCGA
>JBLHHE010000343.1:0-3498 GCA_047616465.1 Alphaproteobacteria bacterium | reverse complement strand
ATCTCCTCGCCGCCACGCCCAAACACGAATGGATCGCCGCCTTTAAGCCGCACGACCATCTGTCCGGCGCGGGCGCGGTCGATCAGCAACTGGTTGATCCGGTCTTGCGGCAGCGCATGGCAGCCTTTCGCCTTGCCGACGAAAATGCGCTCGGCGTCGCGGCGTACATAATCGAGAATATCGTCACCGATCAGACGGTCGTAGACGACAACATCGGCTGCCTGCATCGCGCGCAGCGCCTTGAAGGTGAGCAGGTCGGAATCGCCCGGACCCGCCCCGACGATGGCGACCTTGCCTTGAGGCGGCGTGTTGGCATTTCTCCGGTTGATCAGGTGCAGCATCGCTTCGCGGGCGGATGCTTCGTCACCGGCTAGCACGCGGTCGGCGATGGGGCCGTCGAAGACCGTTTCCCATAATCGCCGGCGGGCGCCGGCATCCGACACCTTGGCCATTACCGCGCTGCGGAAACTACCGGCGAACCGGGCCAGCCGGCCCAGCCTGGCCGGTAGACGATGTTCGATGTCGGCCCGCAGCCGGCGCGCCAGCACGGGTGCGGTGCCGCCGCTGGAAATGCCGATGATGATCGGATCGCGGTCGATAATCGCCGGTACGATGAAGGTGGACAAATCCGGCCGGTCGACGACATTGACCGGGATACCGGCGGTTTGCGCCGCCGCCGCAACGCTGTGATCGGCTGTATCGTCAGTGGTGGAGCTAATGACCACCGCCACCCCGTCTAAATCGGTGGGGCGGAAGGGGCGGGCCGACCAGGCTATCGCACCGGTTTCAGCGAGACGCGCTAGCGCTTGGTTGAGCCGCGGCGCGACGACATGTATCGCAGCGTCCGTTTTATGCAGCAGCTCTACCTTACGCGCGGCCGC
This sequence comes from Alphaproteobacteria bacterium, assembly GCA_047616465.1. GTDB lineage: Bacteria > Pseudomonadota > Alphaproteobacteria > UBA6615 > UBA6615 > JABDJY01. The sequence goes on along the minus strand of JBLHHE010000343.1, from coordinate 2,617 downwards.
TTCGCCGCCGCCTACAATGAGTACGGAACGGCCCGTCAGCTTCAGGAAGGTCGGCAGATAGTCCATCAGAATGGCGCCATTTCGGTGGTCGACATAAAACACAAATAAAATGTATATTATATCAAAGAACACAAAAATAGGATATATAATTATTTATGTCCACTCAAATAGGATATATTTTTAATATTATCCTTTATTTTTATGTTCTATATTTTGCTTAAGGCTGATCATGGACGCCGTGTATGTTCAGGGCTTTGGCCTGTCGGGGGATCGAAATCTACCCGCGATTCTGCAGAAAAGCCTTACGCATCGTTGACGTTCTGTGTGATATACCTTGTATTATGATTCATCCCGATACCCACGCCACAGAGGCGAATGACGAAACACGTCCTTTCGACGAAGCCGAACGGACGCGCTTTCACAATCTGCTGAAGCTTGCCGCCGAGAGCACCTTCGAGGGTGAGCGTGCGTCGGCCTTGGCGGCAGCAAACCGTTTGGCCAAACGCCATGGTATGTCGCTTGACGAGGCCGCCAGTGGCGGACCGGTGCCCGAGGTGCCCAAGAAGCCGGCTGCCACACGCCGGGGACCGCATCAAAAGGAGGTCCGCGACGTCGGACGCCATGTCCATATCATGGACAATTGGGTGTCGAACGACAAAGCGCGGCGCGACGCGGCGTTGGCTGAGGCCTATGAGCGCGGCTTAGATAATTTCGGCCGTAAGCGAAACACGGTCCAAGCGCCACGGCGCAACGGCTCGAAGCGCAATCCGCAGAGCCACGCGACGGTATTGCTGCAGGAGACAAGCATGCCGATTGACGAGATTGCCGCGCTGACTGGCCTCGATAAGTACGAGGTGGTCGCGCTTAAACTAAAATTGCGATCGTCGAAGAAAGGGTAACCGTCATGGCGCCTGACGGAACATATTTGTAGCGGCGATCGGCACTAAGATCGGTGACGCCGCAAACGGGGGGATGTCTTGTGCTCTACGATTCCTACAACGCCATCACGGCCGAGCGCCGCGATCGCATCCTAACACTGACCATGAACCGGCCCGAGCAACTCAACGCCATCGACGAAGAGTTGCACGAGGAATTGTCGCGGATTTTCTACGACGTAGCGGGTGACGAAGAGACCGATGTCGTCGTCTTTACCGGGGCCGGCACCGCGTTTTGCGCCGGTGGCGACCTCGATTGGCTCGACGATATGCACGGCGACCCCAGGGCGTTTGCCCGTACGGTCTGGGAAGGTAAGCGTGTCATCAACAGCCTGCTCGATATCGAACAGCCGGTGATCGCGCGACTGCCCGGCCACGCCATCGGCCTGGGCTGCACCCTGGCGCTGTTCTGCGACATCATCTACGCCGCCGAGACGGCCAAGATCGGCGATCCCCATGTCTCAGTCGGCCTGGTTGCCGGTGACGGCGGCGCGGTGATCTGGCCGCAATTGATCGGCTATCCGCGGGCCAAGGAATATCTGATGACCGGCGATCTGATGACGGCGACCCGCGCGGCGGAGATCGGCCTGATCAATCACGCGGTGCCGGGCGATCAGCTCGACGATGCGGTCTACGCCATGGCCGACCGCTTGGCCGGCGGCGCCACAAACGCCATTAGATGGACCAAGGCGGCGGTGAATTTGGGCCTGAAGCAGGTTGCCAACGCGGTCCTCGACACGGCCTTTAATTTCGAGGCGATGTCGCAGATGACGCAAGATCACAAGATCGCCACCCAGGCTTTCCTGGCCAAGGAAAAGCCGAAATTTACCGGCCGGTAACGCACCATGGAACAGTTCCACGAAGCTGAGCACATCGCCATTCTGCGCGACACTATCCGCCGCTTCGTCGAAAACGAGATGCCCCGCGAACTGGCGCGGGCGTGGGACCGGGACAACCATTTTCCCCGCGATGTCTTCGCCAAGCTGTGCGAATTGGGGGTCGCCGGCCTGACGGTGCCGGAAAAATATGGTGGCGCCGGCCGCGACATTACCGCCACCATCATGGTCATCGAAGAGCTAAGCCGCCGGTCGATGGCGGTCGCGGTGCCCTTCATCATGTGCGCGTGCTATGGCGGCATGAACATCGACGAGGTTGGCAGTCCGGAGCAGAAGAAGGCGCTGTTGCCCAAGCTGGCGACCGGCGAGCTGCTGTTTTCCTATGGCATCACCGAGCCCGATGCCGGTTCCGACGTGGCCAGCGTGCGCACCACGGCGCGGCGCAAAGGCAATGGCGGGACGGTGGTAATTAACGGCGCCAAACGGTTTTGTTCGGGCGCCGACGTCGCCGACTACATCTATGCGGTGGTCAAAAGCGATAGCGATGCGCCGCGCTATAAAAACATGTCGATCGTCCTGATCCCGACAGATGCGCCCGGGATTACCATCGAACCACAAGACGCCATGGGTATGAAGGGCGCGGGGACCTGCGATGTCACGTTTGAGGATGTCGAAGTGCCGGCGGAAAATATCATCGGTGGCGATGAGGGGTGGAATACGGGCTGGCAAAAGATCGTCGGCCCGGGGCTGGATGTGGAAAAAATCGAAGTCGCGGCGATGGCGCTGGGCGTGGCTTCGGCCGCCCTCGACGATGCCTGGGACTACGCCCAGGAACGCAAGCAGTTC
>JBLHHE010000342.1:0-3516 GCA_047616465.1 Alphaproteobacteria bacterium | reverse complement strand
GGGCCGGAGCTACCAAGATGTGCTGCCCTATTTCCGAAAGTCGGAAGACCAAGTGCGTGGTGAGGACGCTTACCACGGAACGGAAGGGCCGTTGGCCGTCTCCGAACAGCGCGATTTCCATCCTCTTGCACGGGCGCATCTCCGGGCTGCTGTGGAGGCCGGTTATCCGCTCAATCCGAATTTCAACGGTGCGGAACAGGAAGGTTTCGGCCGCTACCAGGTTAACATGCGCAACGGGCGGCGCTGGTCAACGGCGCGAGGTTTCCTGCGTCAGGCGCGCGGGCGACCCAACCTCGCCGTGGTCACCAACGCTTATGCCAGCCGGATCCTGTTTGAGGGTCGTCGGGCCGTCGGCGTCGAATACACGGTCGGCAACGAGACCCGCGAAGTTCGCCCGCAGGCCGAGGTGATCCTTGCACTCGGTTCTTTCAACTCACCGCAACTGTTGCAGCTCTCCGGAGTCGGCCCGTCTGCGCTACTGCAATCTCACGGGATCGACGTGGTCGCCGACATGCCGGGTGTCGGGACGGGGATGCAGGACCATTACCTCGTCCGCACAGTCTACAGGTGCAAACAGCCGGTCACGCTCAACGACGTGGTGGGCAGCAAGCTCCGGTCGGCGGGCATGGTGCTGCGCTACCTCGTGCAGCGTCGCGGCATGATGGCGATGGCGCCCGTCCCGACCGGCGGGTTCATTCGCAGTGATCCCAGCGTCGCCTCACCCGACATCCAGACCCATATCGTGCTCTTCTCGACCAGTGGGGCAACGGGCCGGCAGGGGGCCGGGCTGCATTCCTTTTCCGGGATGTCGTCGACGGCAATCCTGCTCCGGCCCGAGAGCCGGGGTGCGGTCGAGATCGCCTCGGCCGATCCGCGTGACCGGCCGTTGATTAAGAGCCGCTACCTATCAACGCACCGGGACTGTGAGACGCTCATGCGTGGAGTACGCGCCGTGCGCAACATTATGGGCCAGCCTGCGCTGGAAGCTTACGTCGGTGACGAGATCGAGCCGGGCGCCGATGTCACCAGCGATGAAGGTCTGATCGAGTACCTGCGCAATTTCGGGAATACCGGGTTCCATCCCACTAGCACCTGCCGCATGGGGCCGGACGAAACCGCCGTGGTCGATGCACGGCTGCGCGTGCACGGGTTCGAGGGGCTGCGGGTGGTCGACGCCTCGATCATGCCGGCGATCGTTTCGGGAAACACGAATGCGCCGGTCATCATGATCGCCGAGAAAGCCGCGGACATGATCCTCGAAGATGCACGAAACGCACCGGATCGGAATATCGCGGCATAATTGGCGCGTTCTGCGCACGCGCGCCGAAGAGACACAATGGCAGTGTCAGACTAAATTGGGTTGAGTCGGATAAGGTCGGTTCGTAGTCTCGGCGGATGCAATATCCTTTCCGCTATTTCAACAGCTCCCCGAGGTAATTCGCCTCGCGGTGATGATGTACATCCGCTATCCACTTTCCCTGCGTCAAGTCGAGGATCTGTTGTTCGAACGTGGCGTCGATCTTTGCCACGAAACTGTGCGTTTTTGGTGGAACCGGTTTGGTCCGATGTTCGCGGCAGAGATTCGGAAACGCCGCATTCGTAATTTCTTACACTCCCGATGGCGATGGCACCTCGACGAGGTTTTTGCCACGAAACGCCGGGATCGCAGGGCAGCACTGAAGTTTCTGAAGCGGACGATGAAGCGCTACGGCCAGCCCTGGTCGATCGTGACGGACCGGCTGCGCTCCTACGGCGCCGCGATGAAAGTGATCGGTAATTTAGAGCGCCAAGAATGTGGGCGTTGGCTCAATAACCGGGCGGAAAACTCGCACCAGCCGTTTCGACGACGAGAGGGCGCGATGGCTAGGTTCAGGGACATCAAGACCCTGCAGAAGTTCGCTTCCGCTCACGCCTCAATTCACAACCATTTCAACCAAGACCGTCATCTAAATAGCCGCGGTTTCTTTAAAGAGAACCGCGCCGCTGCGCTCACTGAATGGCGGCAGCTCGCAGCATAAGATTACCAGCTTCCCGCTTTATAGAAACTATGTCGGTTTAGTCTGACAATGCCCTGGGGACAGCTACTCGGCCAGATACTATTCGTATATGTGGCCCGGCGTACTCGACGCCGATGCGTTCCGAGCCTTTGAGGAAGCGGGCAATTCGTTCGATATCGATACAGCCGGCAAGCTCCGGCGTTACATTTATTCCTCCGGCGGTTCCCTGGATCCGGAAGATGCGTATATCGCCTTTCGTGGCAAACTGCCGTCTCCGGATGCCCTGCTCGAGAAGGAAGGGCTGGCGTAGGGCCGTTCAGTATGAGTTGTCATGTACTGACGGTTTCTGTTGGTAGCGCCACCTATTCCTGTGTTTCCGTGCGGTCGGTCGCTGGCGGTGGCCGGCGCGACAGCGCCGAGATTTCGTCGCGCAAATCCGCCGGCATGTCAAAGTCGAGCGCATCGAGCGACGGTTGTAATTGTTCCAGGTTGCGTGCGCCGATGATCGGACAGGTCACCGCGGGGTGCGCGGCTGCCCACGCCACGGCCAGCGTTACCGGGTGGACGCCTTTTGCCTCAGCGAATTCGCTGAATGCGCCGGCAGTTTCGAGCATCCATTCGTCGCCGTAGCGGCGGACATAATTTGCATTTTCGACCAGCCGGCCGTCATTGGGGCGTTTACCGGGCCGGTACTTACCACTTAGAAGACCGCCACCGACAGGGCTGTAGGTGATAACGCCAAGTTGCTCGGCCAGTGCCAGCGGGAAGATTTCGACCTCGGCTTGGCGCTTGACCAGATTGTACATCGGCTGGATGACGTCGAAGCGCGTCCAGCCGTTCCGAGCCGATACGCCGAGCGACGTGGCGATCTGCCAGGCTGCATAGTTGCTGGCGCCGAGATAGATCACCTTGCCGGCGCGCACCAGATCCTCGAGCGCGCGCAGCGTCTCGTAGACTGGCGCGTTGCGCTCGAAGCGATGCATGAACAGAATATCGAGCCGGTCGGTGCCGAGCCGCTTCAGGCTGGCCTCGACGGCGCGCGGGATGTGGCGCCGGGTGCTGCCGCGGTCATTGACGTCGCTGCTCGTCGGGCTGAAGCATTTCGACGCAACTACGAGCTCGTTACGATGGCCGGCAATCAGGCCGCCGAGAATTTCCTCGGCGCGACCCTTGCTGTAGCTGTCGGCGCAGTCGAAGAAGTTGAACCCGCGATCACGGCAGGCGGCGTACATACGCGCCGCTTCGTTGGCTTCGGCATCACCGCCGAACGACATGGTGCCGAAGCAGAATTTCGAGACCTGAACGCCGGTACGACCCAGTAGTTTGTAGTCCATACTCTGTTCCTCATTCGCCGCCGTGATGCGGCGATCATACCTTAAGCTACCGTCGAACGCTCCTCTGGAATGGCAGTGTCAGACTAAATCGCCTTGAGACGAGGAGGGATGATCCGTAGCCTCCCTGGATGCGTAATCCGTTCCGTTATTTCAACAGTTCACCCGAGGTAATTCGCCTCGCGGTG
>JBLHHE010000341.1:0-3524 GCA_047616465.1 Alphaproteobacteria bacterium | reverse complement strand
GGCGACACCGATCAATTCAACGCCGATTTGATGGAATTGCCGCAGCCGGCCCTTTTGCGGCCTCTCGTGGCGAAACATCGGCCCGGCGTAACACCATTTCAGGGGCATTTCGTTTTGCAGCCCGCCCGAGAGCACAGCCCGCGCAATGCCCGCCGTGCCTTCGGGCCGCAGGGTCAAACTGTCGCCGCCCTTATCCTCGAAGGTGTACATCTCCTTGGTGACGATGTCCGAGGTCTCCCCCAGGGTGCGCTGAAAGACGTCGGTGAATTCGAACACCGGCGTTTCAATCGGTCCGTATCCGTATCTCCCGGCGATCGCTCGGGCCGCATCGATTACATGATGATGGGCGCGGGCGTCTTCGCCGATAAGGTCGCGTGTTCCGCGCACAGGCTGCAATTTAGCCAAGACAAAATTCCCGGAATGTTTTGGTTATTCGGCGGCCGACGACAGGCTATCCGGCGCGGCGGCCAGATCGGCCTCGATCTCAGCCGCCTTTTCCTCGACCAGTCCGACCAGATGATCGACGATACCCGCATCCTTCAAACGATGGTGCGGCTGGCCGGCGATATAAACCTGATGGGTGCCCCGACCGCCGCCGGTAAATCCGACATCGGTCAACACGGCTTCGCCCGGGCCGTTGACCACGCAGCCAATGACCGACACCGTCATCGGGGTGGTGATATGAGCAAGGCGCTCTTCCAGAACCCGGACGGTTTCAATCACGTCGAACTGTTGGCGCGCGCAGGACGGACACGATATCAGATTGATCCCGCGGTGGCGTAACCCCAGGGATTTGAGCAGGTCGAAGCCGACCTTTATTTCTTCCACCGGGTCGGCCGACAGAGAGACGCGGATGGTGTCGCCGATGCCGGCCCATAGCAGCATCCCCATGCCAATCGACGATTTAACCGTGCCGCTGCGCAACCCACCGGCTTCGGTGATGCCGATATGCAGCGGATAATCGCACGCCTCGGCGAGGCCTTGATAGGCGGCTACGGCCAAGAAAACATCGGACGCCTTCACCGAGATTTTAAACTCGCGAAAGTCCTCATCCTCCAGCAGCTTAGCGGAATTAAGCGCGCTCTCGATCAGCGCCTCGGGACAAGGCTCGCCGTATTTATCCAACAGCTCGCGCTCGAGACTTCCCGCGTTCACACCAATGCGCATGGAGCAATTATTATCGCGTGCCGCCTTAACGACTTCGCGAACCCGCTCGCGCGAGCCAATATTGCCCGGGTTGAGGCGCAAGCAGGCGGCTCCGGCCTCAGCGGCCTCGATCGCCCGCCGATAGTGAAAGTGAATATCCGCCACAATCGGCACGGTGACTTCGGGCAGGATTTTCTTCAACGCCGCCGTGCTGTCCTCATCGGGGCACGACACCCGGACGATGTCGGCGCCGGCGATTTCCAAATCGCGAATCTGCGCGACGGTCGCGGCGACGTCCGAAGTCAGCGTGTTCGTCATCGACTGTACGGTAATCGGTGCATCGCCGCCGACAGGCACGTCGCCGACGAAGATCTGGCGGCTTTTACGGCGGTCAATGTCCCTGTAGGGGCGCACGCTCATCGTTATTTCCTATAGCGAAACGGCTTATTAAATGGGGGGGCGAGTTGCGCCGTAACATGCGCGCGGCATTGCCAAATATCAAGCCATCGCAGTCTCGCAGCGATCAGCAATTCAGTACAATTTACTGAATGACGGCCCGGCCCGCCTTCAACAATTCAACATCGAGGCGCACATTGTGCAGGATCGCGCCATCCGAACCAATCTTGGGAACCGGTGCGCCATCGACGGAAATGATCAAACCACCGGCGTTTCCGGTCAACATGACCAGGTCTTGGCGGTCGGGAACAAGGTAACGGTCGCCGGCGCGCAATAATCTGGTCAATACAACATTCTGATTGTCGTCTAGGACTTGCACCCAGCTATCGGCCCGGGCGCCGATGACCACGCGCGCCTCCTGGTTTATTACCCCGTAGGTGCGCCCACCGTCACTCTCGGCTGTTTCCCCGCTGCTGGTGGGAATACTTGGTAAAGCAGCGACCTGCGCCACGGGCTCTGCCACTGCGGGTGCTGCCGGTAACGCCAAAGCTACTTTAGGTTTCGCTACTGGTGGCGCCGGCGGCGCAGCTTCAGTGGTGGAAAAAGGCGTCAATTCATCTGCGTCAGGTCTTGTTTCGTCAGGAACCAACACCTCTACAGGTTCGGTAGGTGTCGGGGCTATGGCGTCCGTGACGGGCGGTGACGTCTCAACCACGGCCTCTGCCGGTTGTTGTGGATCAGCCTCGGTCGCCGCAGGATCCGGCACGATCAACGCGGAGGCTGCAACCGGCAACTGATTAGGCTCTTCGCCATCGCTAGCGGTCGCCTGCTCATTTGTTGTGGTCGCTGTATCGGCTTCAGCAGCTACGGGCTGTACAGAAGCGACCAATGTTTGGTCCGGGGTGTTTTCGTCTACCGGTTCCGTCTCAGCCTCAGCCGTAGCCACGACAGGCTCTTGACGCGCCGGCTCTGGGAAAATCGTCGATACGAAACCCGGCGGTGCTGGCACCGCGGCCACGTCAACCGAGCCTTCAGTTTGGAGATAGAACCAACTGGCAAAAACAACAACTGACAGCAGGGCGCAAATCGCCACCACCTTGCCGGTGGGAAACCAACCGTCGGTCGACGGTACTGGAAATTCGAGATCAAGATGCCCTTCGACGCTGTGCGATTCGGTCTTGAACTGTGCCAGCAAAGCTTCGGTATCGAGCCCAAGATAGTCGGCGTAAGAGCGGACGAAACCAGTTGCATAGGTTGGACCCGGCAGGTCCTCATAGCGACCGTCTTCGATGGATTTCAGAAATTTCTCGTGGATACACAAAGACGTGGCGACTTGGGCAAGGCTGCGACCTGTGGTCTCACGCGCCTCGCGCAGAAATGCGCCGACATATTCAACCGGCGATTCATCTTGCGCAGCGGCCGCGCCATCGCCTTCGATTACGCGGAAAGATTGCGGTTTCAGTCCAACCATCTTCTAACCTGACACCCATCGGCCGGAATACAACCGGCCTTCGCCAAATATGGAAACTAACGATTCACATCGCTACCAGCTAAATATCTTAGTAAACAAAGGTTAATTAAAAGAAAATAAACCATATTTAGCACTGAAATTACTAGATTTTACCAAATCTCTCCGCGTTGCACCAACATCTCATCGCCGGTCTCGACCCGCAACAGCAATCCCTCGATACGCCCGGCCAGGGGAACATCGAGAACCCGTGCCACAATCGTCGCAACAGCCACCGGGATCGCGTCCAAGGGGTGATGTCAGCCGTCATTTCTGTCGCGCCCCTGCTTTCGCGCCCGAGCCCGGATGATTCGAGACCGGGGCGATTGGGGGCGCCGGATTATGGCGCGATCAAGCGGCGTCCAGCCCGTAAGCGGTGTGCAAGGCGCGCAATGCCAATTCGGTAAATTCCTCGGCAATCAGCACGCTAATCTTAATTTCTGACGTCGAGATCACCAGTATGTTGATATTGTGC
>JBLHHE010000340.1:0-3544 GCA_047616465.1 Alphaproteobacteria bacterium | reverse complement strand
GTCGGCGGTGCCAAATAGCGGGTCGTCGAGCTTCGGCAGACGCTCGGTCAGCCGATCCAAATCGTCCGCCGTTAGGGCCGCTTCGGCGGCGGGAAAAAATTCGCTATCTTCGTGGGCGATATGATCGCGCATAGCGGCGATGAAGGCGCGTCCGGTGTCGAGAAAATCGGCACGGCGCGTCGGCTCGTCGGCGATCCACGTCTCGACCGCAGCGTTGAAATCGCGCGTCAATTGGCCAATGCGCTCGTGCTCGCCTTCTAGGCCTTCCGCCGGCCGCGCGGCAGTGGGGTCACGCCGGCGTAACGTGTCGAGCACCAGATCTTCGACCGGATGGTGGAACCGGTCCGGGTATCCCAGAACATAGTCGGCAATCGCCAAGACGATATCCAGGTCCGGGTGGCCGCCGCTGGCGAACTTATCGATCTGCCGTTCCAGCGCGTCGAGCAACTGGGACATGTTTTCGTGATCTTGACGCAAAATCGCCAGAATATCGGCCATGGTTTGCTCTCCTCGCGGCACCCTGCCGGCTGAAATTGACGGTCAAACGATAACCCGCCGCGCGAAAATGGCGTTGACCAGGATCAATGTGTGGTTGTCGCGGATGGCCATACTGCAGCCATTAACTTGCACATCAGTGGACGCGAGGAGAAAATGATGAGTTATAAAACCATATTGCTGGGATTGGTCGCCGGCGATCAACGGAACGAAGCAAGAATTACCACAACGATAAGCCTCGCGGCGTCCCAGGGTGCCCATGTGACGGCGATTTATCTGATCCCGCCGTTCAATATTCCCGTCTATGCCTCGGTGCCGATCCCGACCGATATTGCAGATCGCTATTACGCCGAAGAGGAGGCCGAGGCGGAGCCGGTGATCGCAGCCTTCGAAGCGGCCCTAAAGGCACAAGGCGATGTGACCGGCGAGATACGGATCAGCCGGACCTTGCCGCTGGATGTGCTGCAGGACAGTGCGTCATTCGCCGATCTCATCGTGCTCGGTCAGCCCCATGAAGACGGCTACGAGCCGGCAACCGATTCGCTGATCGGCGATATTTCATTGTCGGCCGGTTTGCCGGTTCTCGCCGTGCCGCGGGTCGGCGACTACGACAGCATCGGTAAAAACATTCTGGTGGCCTGGACACGCCGGCGCGAGAGCACGCGGGCGCTGCGCGAAGCCTTGCCGCTGCTGGAGGGCGCTGAGCGGGTGCTGGTGCTGCGGGCTAATGCGCCCGACGATGGGCGCGACAACGATATCGGCGCCTATCTGGCGCGCCACGACGTCAAGGTCGATATCAAAGACGTGACGGTCAAGGACATCTCGGTCGCCGACGCGATCCTCAACACCGTCGCCGACGAGGGCTGCGATCTTATCGTCATGGGCGCCTATGGCCACTCTCGGGTACGCGAATACGCCTTTGGCGGCGTTACCCGCGATATCCTACGCCACATGACGGTACCCACGCTGTTCGCGCACTAAACATTACCGGGCCCCGAGGGATCGGGTAGAGTGCGCGCTCGCGCGGGGTGGTATGTTATGTCGAACAGGGATCAAAGGGCCGATCGGGATCGTTCGATCCAACGGATCATCATACTCGAGGGATTGGCCAACCTCGCAGTATTGCTCGCCAAATTAGCCGTTGGACTTTCAACCGGATCATTGGCCGTGCTGGGCGATGCGGTGCACTCGCTCACCGATGTCACCAACAATGTCGTCGCCTGGATTGTTGTCAGGCATTCTACTCAACCCGCGGACCGCCGACACCCGTATGGTCATCGAAAATTCGAGACCTTGGCTGTATTCGGCCTGGCGGCCTTGTTAACGGTTCTTGCTTTCGAGTTGGCGTTGCGCGCGATCAAGCGGGAAACAATAGAGGTGTCACAGAACGTCTGGGGGCTCGGTATTATGCTGGGCGTCCTTTGTGTGAATATTGGTATCGCATCATGGCAGCGTTACTGGGCCAGGAGATTGCAGTCAGACATCTTGCTCGCCGACGCCAATCACACCTTTGCCGATGTTCTCACCACCGTGGTGGTCATTGCCGGCTGGCAGTTATCGGCGTTCGGATATCCCTGGCTGGATACAATCTGCGCGATTGGCGTGGCCATCGTTATTCTTTATCTGGCCTACGGCCTTTTTAAACGCGCCCTACCGGTGCTCTTGGACGAAATGTCCATCGACCCGGAACACCTGCTTGATGAAATTCAAGAAGTGCCGGGTGTAAGGGGCGTACAACGGGTGCGGTCCAGATGGATTGGTTCAAGCCGGGCAGTAGACATGGTCATTGACGTAGACGCGGGCCTGACGACGGCGGAGGCACATGACATTACCGACGCAGTCGAGACGCTTTTGGAAGAGCGTTTTGACGTCAGGGACATTTCGATCCACGTTGAACCACACGGCTGACGGCGTCGACCACCCGATCCAGCGGTTGGTCGCTATCGACCCGAGGCCAGTCGATGTCGCCGAAACCGGTGGCAAGCTGCCGGCGCACAATTTCGGCGTCGGCGTCGGACGGGTCGTTTTGGCGGGCCGTAATCCGTTCGAATAGACGCTCCCGGGGCGCATCCAGCCAAACCGCGGCAAAAATTGCGTCGTGACGTTGCGCCAGTTGGCGCGCTTGCGCTCGTTCGCCGGGTTGCCCGTGTACCGCGTCGAGGATGCACGACCGGCCGGCGGCGAGAGACGCCGCCGCACGCGCCTGCATCTCGGCATAAACCGCCTTGTGATGTTCTGCCGTGTAGGCCGATGGCGGCAACTGCTCGTCGTCGCGCAAGCCGGCCAGCTGTTTGCGGATTTCATCGGTCCGCAAGATCAAAGCGCCTGGCGCCCCCCCGATCGCTGGTGCCAGCGCCAGCGCCACTGCGCTCTTGCCGGTTCCCGAGGCGCCGCCGATTGCCATAAGCGTGGGATGCGAAGGTTCCAGATATCGCTGCGCGGCGAATAGATAATCTCGCGCCGCAGCTTGGGCGGTAGCGGCGTCAACATCGTCGAGATTAGCCGCCGTCAGGGCCGAAACGACAGCGCGGATCGCCGCGCGGACGGACATAAACAGCGGCAGCGCCGCCCCTCCCGCGATCGACGCCATGGCGTTGCTATTGCGCGCCATGTAGCGATTGAACGCTCGGTTAGCCAAAGGGGCTAGCCCGCGAACGTCGAGATCCATCAGCAAAAACGCGAAATCGTACAAGGTATCGATACAGGCGATGGCCTCGCTGAATTCGATGGCGTCGAACAAAGTCGGCCGGTCTTCGAACATACAAATATTGGCGAGATGCAAATCGCCATGACAATGGCGCACAAACCCTGCCGCGGCGCGTTGATCGAGCAGGTCGGCGGCTTGTGCAAAAGCGCCCTCCACTGCCGCGATATAGGCCTCGACAGTGCCGGCGCCGAATAAATCGCCGTAGGCCGCAAGCTCGGCCGCGTTATCGGCAATGGTGCGATGCAGGCCGGCCGCGCCACCCCCCGAAGGAGCTCCGGGGCGCACCACTTCTGCGTTGCCATGAAGCCCGATCACTTCATCGGCGGCCACGGTAATCAGATC
>JBLHHE010000339.1:0-3557 GCA_047616465.1 Alphaproteobacteria bacterium | reverse complement strand
CTACGAGGTCGATGATGTTTTGGTCCAACTGACCTGCGACATGCTCGGTGTCGGTCACGTAGCAGATCGAGTGGCCGCTAAATTCGATGCGGTACCCGGTCGCGCCATTAGGGTGGTTCAGCGCCGCGGTCTTAACGACGGCGCCACATTTTAAGGCGAGGGTTTCTCCGCAGGGGAAATCGTTGAAGACTTTGTTGGCCGCCATGATGTCCATCGGAATTGGAAATAGGGGCGCTATAAACATCTCGCACAAAACGTCTTCCAAACTACGTTCGGGCATTAAGTGGCCGGACCACAATCGAACGGCGTTATCGGCACAATACATCGGCGCGAAAAAAGGCAGCCCCGCGATATGATCGAAATGAGTGTGGCTAAAAAGAATATCGGTATCGACCGGCCCGTTTTTCATCAGCGTGTCGCCGAGCTCGCGTATGCCGGTTCCCGCGTCAAGGATTATCGTTGCGCCGCCGCAATGCACTTCGATGCACGAGGTGTTGCCGCCATAGCGCACCGTGTCCGGCCCGGGACAGGCGATCGACCCGCGGACCCCCCAAAAGCGGGCGTAGAAATTATCTTCTGCGGTCACGTTACAGAATTCTCCTGTCGGACAGCCTGCCCACCGGGCATTGTGTTACCGCCGCGCGGTATCGCAGCGTTTTGCCGCCATCAGTGTGCCTCAACGACTGGCAAAGAAAAAGTAACGGTCTGATATACCCATGGTCTTCGTTAATATCGGATCCTGGCGTTAATTTTCACCCCCTACGGTTTACATGTCCTTACCCGGCACCCAAACAACCGCCACCAACTGGACCGGCGTCAGCTACGGCATCGTCCTCGGCTTCGTCGCGGCTTATTTTCAATTCAAGGTGCCGCCCGTTCTGCCGGTGCTCCTCGACGACTACAGTTACGACAAGTTCATCGCGGGCGGTTTTATGTCGATCTTTGCCGTGGCCGGCATGGCGATCAGCGTCCGCGTGGGACAGGCCATACGAAGACAGGGGGCGGCGCGCTACCTTGCCGGGGCGTTCTCGTTGATGATTATCGGCAGCCTGCTGGGGCTCGCCGTGCCGGAAAGCGGCACTCTGATGCTGGTCTCACGGACGATCGAAGGGTTGGGCGCCGCCGTCCTCGCCGTGTGTATGCCCGCCTTCGCCAACATGAATGCCGGGCCGCGCCACCTGCCGGTCATAATCGCCGTCCAGGCGACGTGGATTCCGGTCGGCCAGGTTACAGCGAATTTGATCGCACAACCGGCGGTCGCCGCCGGCCAGTGGCAGCCGGTGTGGTGGGCCGGTATCGCCGCCACCATAGCCGTTGCGGCCTGGACCCTCGCCATCGCCCGACGGGGCCGTGTCGATTTTGGTGGCCGATCGGAGCAAAGCAGCGCGGGCGGCAACGCCAGCCCCCCAACGAAGCCCGAACACCACGCCCTGCTATTTGCCGCCGTTCTATTCTTTCTCTGGCAGGCCCAGTTCATGGCCTACTTCACCTGGCTGCCGGTCTATCTGGTCGACGTGCGCGGCTTCACCGCCGACGGCGCCGTGCTGATCAACCAGATACCTGTGATCGTCCTGCTGGTTTTTGCCTTGGCGACCGGTTTCGTTTTGCGCGCCGGCGTTGGCGCCATTCCCCTGTTATTGACCGCGCTAACATTGCAAGCCGCCTCGTGGCTGCTGGTCCCGATCGCCGATAGCGTGGTGATTGGCACGGTCAGCTTAGTCGCATGGGGAATTGCCGCAGGGATAACCCCGACCTGTCTGTGGTCGCTGCCTTCGGTGCTGTTGGGCGCGCACAGGGCCGACACCCACGCCTTCGCCGTAGTTCTAACCGGCCGCTATTTGGGCATTCTGGCCGGGCCGCTGATCGCGGTCGCCATATTCCGGCTCACCGACGACTGGCTGGCGGTAGCCTACACATTCGGCGCGATCACAGCGTTCTGCGCCGCGGCGGCATTCTATCTGGGCGTACTGGTAAAACGGATCGGCTGAGCCGCCCTGCATCACAGGGTCAGGGGATCAGACGGTACCCACCCGGCTCTGTCACCAGGATTACCGCGTTGGAAGGATCGGCTTCGATTTTCTGCCGCAGGCGATAGACATGGGTCTCGAGGGTGTGGGTGGTGACGCCGGCATTATATCCCCAGACCTCACCCAGCAGCGTGTCACGGCTCACGACCTTGTCGCCGGCGCGATATAGATATTTGAGGATCGCCGTTTCCTTCTCGGTCAGGCGCACCTTTTGCTCGTCGGCATCTACCAGCAGCTTATGGGCAGGCTGGAACGTGTAAGGACCGATCGCAAATACCGCATCTTCGCTTTGCTCGTGCTGGCGCAGTTGCGCGCGCAGACGCGCCAACAGCACGTTCAGGCGAAACGGCTTGGTCACATAATCATTGGCACCGGCATCGAGCCCCAAAATCTGATCCGCGTCGGTGTCCTGGCCGGTCAGCATGATAATGGGGGACTTAACGCCGTTACGCCGCATCAGCCGGCAAACTTCGCGGCCGTCCATGTCAGGTAGGCCCACATCGAGGATTACGGCGTCGAAATATTCGCCCTTGGTGGTCTCCAGGGCTTCCGCGGCGGTTGCCGCCTCTGCGGTCAGAAACTCTTCGTGCAGGCGCAGCTGCTCCGACAGAGAATTTCGCAGCCCATCATCGTCGTCAACGAGCAAAATCTTTTTTACGGTGGTCATCAGCCCACACTCCGGTCCGTTATGATTGATTTATCGCTTATTGGGACACTTCGACGCCGCGCCAAAATGCGATATGGCCGCGAATATTCTCAGCCGCCGCCTTCGGGTCGGGATAGTACCATGCGGCGTCGGCATTTTCCTCGCCATCGACCGTAATCGAGTAATAACTCGCTACGCCCTTCCAAGGACATGACGATTTTTTGTCGCTGGCCTTAAAACATTCCTGGCGTAGCGCATCGGCCGGAAAATAGATATTTCCATCGACCGTTTCGAAAGCGTCGCTTTCAGCTATTACGGTATTATTCCAGACTGCTTTGGCCATGACGGCTTCCCCCAGCGTTTGTGGAGAACATCAAATGGCTCCGTTAACCCTAGAAAACAAGGGGTTACGGCCTATCTGAGGGCGTTCAATTACGTTCACGTTGCAGCGAGCATGGGGCGCTCGATCGGCTATACTATTGGCCCAAGGGTAGCCCACTACCGGTCGATCTTCTGCGCCAAACAACATATATAACCCTTTAATCCAGACTAACGAGCAAACAGCCCAAGGTGAGTGGCAATAGGTATGAGTGAGAAAACATCAGCCCCCCAAGGCGCGCGCACCGCAACTCCGCTGCCGGTAGCGCTGCAATCGGTCGAACGCGCGATAGCCGATTTACGCCGCGGCGCGATCGTGCTGGTCGCCGGCAACGGCCACGCGTTGATTGTGCAGGCCGCCGAAGGTCTGACGCGGGACGCGCTGTCGCGCATGATGGCGCTTGCTAAGAGCCCGCCATCATTACTGCTAACGGCGCGCCGCGCCTCGGTTTTGGGCCTGACCGACCATTCTAAAGGCGCGGTTCGGATCAGTTTAAGTAGCGGAA
>JBLHHE010000338.1:0-3559 GCA_047616465.1 Alphaproteobacteria bacterium | reverse complement strand
GCTCATCGAAGACGTGCAGTTCGACACCATCTATCACGAGCACTACTCGTACTTCTCGCTGTTGACGGTAGAGCAGGTCTTCGCCAAGCACGGGCTGCGTCTGTTCGATGTGGAAGAATTGCCGACCCATGGCGGCAGCTTGCGCATTTTCGCCTGCCATACGGAAAGCGCCCAGCAATCCACCGGCGCCGGATTAGCCAATGTACGCGACAAGGAAAGCCGCGCCGGGCTCGGCGATGACGACATCTACACGCGCTTCCAGGACCGGGTCGGTGCGGTTCGTGACGGGCTGCGCGCGTTCCTGGCAAGCGCCCGCGAAGACGGCAAACGCGTCGCCGCCTATGGCGCCGCGGCCAAGGGCAACACGTTGCTTAATTTCTGCGGCATCGGCGCCGACGACCTGGCTTACGTGGTCGATGTCAGCCCCCATAAACAGGGCCGCTTTCTGCCCGGCAGCCATATCCCGATCCGGCCGGTGGAGTATCTGCGCGAGGACCATCCCGACTATGTGCTCATCCTGCCGTGGAACCTGCGTGACGAAATCATCGCCGATCACGGCTATATTCGCGACTGGGGCGGCCGGTTTGTGGTCGCGGTGCCGGAAATTGAGATCGAGCCGTGATTTTTCGCGATACGGAACTAGCCGGCGTGCGCATCGTCGAATTGGAACCTCACAATGACGAACGGGGCTCTTTCGCGCGCAGCTTTTGCACCGACGAGTTCATCGCCGCCGGTATCGAGATGTCCGTCGTGCAAACCAACATATCGCGCAATACAAGCCGGGGCACCCTGCGCGGGTTGCACTTCCAGGCGGAACCCGCACCCGAACCCAAGCTGGTCCGCTGCACCGCGGGCCGCATCTTCGATGTCGCGGTCGATTTACGGCCCGCCTCGCCGAGCTTTTGCCGCTGGACCAGCATCGAACTGGACGCCGATTCCTACAACGGCGTGTACATTCCCGCCGGCTGCGCCCACGGCTTTTTGACGTTGAGCGACAATGCCGAAGTGACATATTTGATGGGGGCGGCCTATGTACCCGAACTGGCGCGCGGCGTGCGCTGGAACGATCCCGTCTTTAAGATCGCCTGGCCCTTTGAGCCTGAGACGATGTCGGACAAAGACGCGGCCTACCCCGATTTCGATCTAGATGCGGTGGGAGGCACCCCATCGTGACAGAGGCTAAATCGCAACGGGTTCTCGTCACCGGCGCCACCGGCTTTATCGGCTCACGCCTAACCCAGCGCCTCGTTGCCGAGGGTGCCGAAGTTGCCATCGTCGCCCGGCCGAATTCGTCGTTCGATCAGCTCGGCAATGCCTCGAACCAGGTTGAGCTATTGCGCCATGACGGCACCCTGGGGCAGTTAAGCGCCTTCGTTGAAAAATTTTCGCCCGAGATCGTATTTCACCTGGCGGCGAATTTTATCGGCGTTCACAACAGCGACGATGTCGCGCCTCTGATCGCCGACAATGTCGGTTTTACGGCGCAGATATGTCAGGCGATGGTCGCCGCCGATGCCCGCTGCCTGGTCGCGGCGGGCACCGTTTGGCAACATGCGAAAAGCCCGCCGGGCGACCCGGTCCCAACGCCCAACTCCCTCTACGCGGCGACCAAGCAGGCGGCCGAGGATATTATCGCCTACTACGCCCAAACCGGCGCGCTGTCGTCGATTGCGTTGAAGATCTACGATTCCTACGGCCCCGAAGATCCGCGCCCGAAGTTCCTCAGTGCGCTCGCCGCCAAGGCAGCGGCAGGCGAAACCCTCGAAGCCACATCAGGCGAACAACAACTGCACCTGGTGCATGTCGATGACATCGTCGCCGCCTTTCGTCATGCCGGCGCGATGCTGGCATCTGGGCTGGCATCCGGCCAGGCGAGCGGGCACCGCAGCTTCACCCTACCGTCGGCCGAAGCGGTGACGCTGAGATCGGTTGCCGCTACCTGGCAGGAAGCGACGGGCCGCAACGTTGAGGTCGCCTGGGGCGCCCGTCCCGACCGGCCCGGCGAGATTATGATCCCCTGGGAAGGCCCACGCCTACCGGGCTGGGAGCCAAAAATCCCCTTAAACATAGGCTTTAAGGCGTTTTCCGACGGGTAAATCAATCTTTAGGTCTACGGGCCATAATGTACGATAAGCAGGTCCGGTGCGGACAAACTCCCCATCGGAACCGCCGAGGTGAAACAGGTGAACCGTCGACTGTTATCATTTGCGATTAAGGGCGCCGTCTCGGCAATATTGCTGTGGCTGCTGGCGCGGGGTATCGACATTGACGCCGTCGGACAGCAAATGGCCGGCGCCGACCCGGCGTGGCTCATCGCCGCCGTGATCCTCTCCGCCGCCGTGATACCCATGGCTGCTATTCGTTGGCAACTGGTGACCCGGGCGATACACGAGCCCCTGACACACCGCGACGCGCAGTCGATCACCCTGATCGGCTGGTTCTTCAATCAGACGCTGCCGTCGACTATCGGTGGCGACGCCGTTCGTATTTTTCTTGCCTACCGCACCGGGATCAGTAAAAGCGCCGCGATACACGGGATCCTTCTCGACCGGCTTATGGGCCTGTTCGTGGTGCTCGCCATGGCGACGATTTTCCTGCCCCCGCTCCTCTCGGGATTGGACGTCCAGGTCCAGAAATTGTTTCTGCTCGTGTTCATCGGCGCCGGTTACGGCGCTTATGCCGTATTATTTTTAATATCCAGAGAGTTCGCCGCGCGGCTCGACAGGTTGCGCCTGGGACGCCTGGCGCGCGACCTATCGCGCGATGCCCGCGCGACGCTTCTTACGTTGTCGCCCGGCGGCGTCATCCTGATTATATCAGTGGTCCTGCAATTCGTGCAGATCGCGTCGGTCTACGCCATCGCCGTCGCCGCGGGCGTCGAAGTCAGCTTCACCGCCATCATGATCGCCCTACCCGCCGTGATTTTGATCTCCAGCCTGCCGATTTCGCTAGCCGGTTGGGGAGTTCGCGAGCAGTCGATGGTTCTGGCCCTGGGCGCGATGGGAGTGGGCGCAACCGATGCCCTCGCCATCTCGGTTCTGCTTGGCTTAATCTGGATCGTCATCGGACTACCCGGCGTGATAGTGTGGCTGGGCCATCGCCGGCGGGGACAATCTCTCGATCAGGCTATTAACCCGCTCCCACCGGGACAGGGTGGCGAACAACCACGAGCCGGGTGAGAGCCAAACACTATCCTCATGCTGAGCTTGTCGAAGCATGAGTTTGCGCGGGACGCTTCATCCTTCGACAGGCTCAGGATGAGGCTTCTATATCAAGGTCTCGTCTACCCTCTACCAGACAGACCAGCCGGCATCGACGAGGATGGTCTCGCCATGGACCATTTTGGAATCGTCGGTGGCCAGAAACACCGCGGCGCCGGTCATATCGTCGGGATCCATGAAGGCGATGCCGGTCGGGGTCAACGTTTCCATCAGCTTGACATACTCCTCGTTGCCGGGGCCGCGCACATGGGCGTTGAGCGGGGTCGCCACGTTGCCCGGCGCGATTGAGTTGACGTTGATGTTTTCCTTGCCTAATTCCGCCGCCAGCGCCCGGGTCA
>JBLHHE010000337.1:0-3573 GCA_047616465.1 Alphaproteobacteria bacterium | reverse complement strand
CCCTCGCCACAGGTATACATGTTCGCGATCCGAGTCATAGCCGAGGGTTTTCCTCCTTTTGCTAGATCACGAAAAATTTTAAAAGCTTTCTCAAAATTCCCTTTCTCACATTCCTGATCACCACGTATAAATTTAGAATCAGCACTCACATATGCTGCCCCTATATTTTGACTATGCACTTGTTGCATACCCCATACTTCGACAAGATCAGCATGAGGTCTAAACTAGTTCCGCGTTAATATCCTGGACCTAAACCGCCAGCGATGGCATCTGGATCGGGCCGTCGACCAGTTGGTTGACGAACTGGTGGACATAGGCGTTATCGGTGGTGTCGATCTCGTCGACAGTGCCAAGCCAAACGATACGGCCATCGTGGAGCATCACGACCCGATCGGCGATCTCGCGCACTACCGCCATATCGCTGACCACCGAAATAATCGTCGCCCCCAAGTCGCTCTTCCGCGCGACTATCAGCTCACTGATGATGTTGCTCATGATCGGATCGAGGCCGGCGGTGGGCTCATCGAGAAAGATGATCTGTGGATCGGTGGCGATCGCGCGGGCCAGGCCTGCGCGTTTTTGCATGCCGCCGGAAAGTTCCGAGGGGTGCAGATCCGCCGTATCCGCCGTAAGACCCACCGAGGCGAGCTTTTCGATCGCCCGCGCCCGCGCCATCGACTTGTCGATCGCACGATCCTGCAGCAAGCGGAACGCCACATTCTCCCAAACCGTCAAACTGTCGAACAGGCCTTGGCGCTGAAACAACACACCAAAGCGGCGCATCCAGGCCATTCGCTCATTGCCCGTGAGGCCGACCGAATCCTGACCGTCGATTTCGATCCGTCCCGAGTCCGGAGCCACCAACCCCAGGACCGTTTTCAACAGCAACGACTTGCCGCTGCCAGACCCGCCAATCAGCACCAGCGATTCACCATCGGCAACATCGACCGAAATATCATCGAGAGCCCGCTGGCCGCCGAACGCCTTGCAAACGTCGATCAAGCTGATTTTCGGTACGCTCATCCGCTCGCGGTCATGGCCATCGGTGTCCGGACTGCGCTACTGCATGGTCGGCATGTTGAGGCTGTGGCCCTCGCGAACGCCCGACTTGGGCCACCGCGACGTGATCGCCTTGAGGCGGGTGTAAAACCGCACCCCTTCCATGCCGTGCATGTGGGTGTCGCCGAATAGCGAGCGCTTCCAGCCGCCGAAGCTGTGATAGGCCACCGGCACCGGGATCGGCACATTGATGCCGACCATGCCGATCTGAACCCGTTCGCTGAAATCGCGTGCGGCGTCACCGTCCTTGGTGAAGATGGCGGTGCCGTTGCCGTATTCGTTACGGTTCACCAAGTCGATTGCGGTTTCGTAGTCCGGCGCCCGCACAACCGCCAGAACTGGACCGAAAATCTCTTGCTTGTATATCTCCATGTCTTCGGTCACGCGGTCGAACAGGCTGCCGCCCATGAAGTAGCCGTTCTCGTAGCCTTGCATGGAGAAATCGCGGCCGTCGAGGACCAGCTCGGCGCCCTCTTCGACGCCCTTGCCGATCAACCCTTTGATCCGGTCATAGGCTTGCTCGGTGACGACCGGCCCCATCTCGATGTCGGGGTCGCCGCCGGGGCCGATCTTAAGTTCCTGAATGCGCGGCACCAGGTTCGCGACGAGGTCATCGGCGGTCTTATCGCCAACCGCAACGGCGACAGAGACCGCCATGCAGCGTTGGCCCGCCGAGCCATATCCGGCGCCGATCAAGGCGTCCGCCGCCTGATCCATGTCGGCATCGGGCATGACAACCATGTGGTTCTTGGCGCCGCCCAGCGCTTGCACGCGCTTCCCGTGTTCGGCGGCGGTGGAATAGATATACGAGGCCACCGGCGTGGAGCCGACAAACGACACGGCCGCGATGTCGGGATGGGTCAGGATGGCGTCGACGGCTTCCTTATCGCCATTGATCATATTGACGACGCCGTCGGGAATGCCGGCTTCTTTGGCCAATTCAACGAGGCGTAGCGGGCAGGACGGATCGCGCTCCGATGGTTTTAAGATGAAAGTGTTGCCACAGGTGATCGCCAGGGGAAACATCCACAAGGGGATCATCGCCGGAAAATTGAATGGGGTGATACCAGCGCAGACACCAACCGGCTGGCGCATCGAAAACGCATCGACACCCGTGCCGACGTCTTCGGTGAAGTCGCCTCTCAACAAATGGGGTATGCCGCACGCGAACTCGACCACTTCGCGGCCCCGGGTAACATCTCCCTTGGCGTCATCAATCGTCTTGCCGTGCTCGAGCGAGATCAACTCCGCCAGCTCGTCGATATGCTCTAAGAGCAGCTCGTTATAGCGAAACATAAACCGCGCGCGGCGTATCGGCGGCAGTGCCGACCATGCCGGCAGGGCGGCCTGCGCCGCTTTGACAGCGCTATCGACGTCGGCGGCGTTCGCCAGCCCGACTTCGGCGATCTGCTCTCCAATGGCCGGGTTGAAAACCGGGCTGGTCCGCGTTGATTGTCCTGCGACGCGTTCGCCGTTGATCCAATGTGTAAGTGATTTCATGGCCTTACCCCTTTGGCGCCGCAAGATCTGTTGGGCTTGACCGGTTTGCCCGAGCAGGCCGCCAGCGGCGCAAATTTTAGTGTTATGTCCAGCTATAGGAGACCTGACAGCCGGGCGCAAGCGGCCTATCAGCCAGCCTTCTGCGCCGGCGCCAAGTCGCCGAGCTGGCCGCGAAAAAAGATCAGCGGTTCGCCATCGGCGGTTTCGAAACGTTCGACCTCACCGACGATAATGACATGGTCGCCGCCCTCATGGTGCACAACATTGCGGCATTCGAATTGCGCCAAACAACCGTCAAAAACAGGCGCGCCCCCCAAACCTTCGGTGTAATCGACACCGGTAAACTTATCATCACCCGACTTGGCAAACTTCATGCACAAATCGTCCTGACCCTCGGCCAAAATGTGAACGCAGAAATGGCTGGCATTCTCGATGGTTTGCAGGCTCGGCGAGCTACGGTCGAGGCTCCACAGAACCAGCGGCGGGTCCAACGAGACCGAGTTGAACGAGTTGGCGGTTACACCGGCCAGGGTGCCGTCCGCGCTCTTGGCCGTAATCACCGTAACGCCCGTGGCAAAATTACCCAGGGCATTACGAAAAGAACGGGTGTCGAATTCTTGGTCCGCCATACAGATGATTCCCAGCCAGTTCCCACATGCCGCCGCAATTCGGTGACACGGCTGCCAAGATACTGGTTCGAACAGGCGAGACCAAGCCCACATTCGACACAACAGACAATTACACCAGTGTTCGGCGTAACGCACTGGCCACTTCAGAAGGCATGAAAAGAGAACCACTTACCAAAAAAGCGAATCACCCGCCAATTTTTGATTAAAAAATGGGCAACTCGCTCATATTTGTTCGCCCCCCGGCTTGGTCCGCCATCGGGACTAATTAAACGAAAATTCAGTGGCTTTATTTCCCGTATCGGGAAAGACGGGCCACAAGTCCATGCTTAGTCTATAATAATTCAATCGTATAGTAAATAATAAGAAATTATTCCGTTTATTACTT
>JBLHHE010000336.1:0-3579 GCA_047616465.1 Alphaproteobacteria bacterium | reverse complement strand
CTGACCGCCGTCAACCAACACCACTTCACCGGTCACGGCAACCGCGGACACCAAATAACGCACGGCGCCGGCGACATCGGCCGGCGTGGCGCCGCGGCCCAGGGGGGTGCGGCCATGGACAGTCGAGAACTGATCGCGCGTCTGATCGGCGCTCGGCAGCACCAATCCCGGGGCCACGCCGCACACCCGAATGCGCGGACCCAGCGCCATCGCCAGGGTCGTGGTGAGGCCGCTAAGGCCATATTTCGAGAGCGTATAGGACAGGAAATCCGGGTTCGGATTGACCAGCTTTTGGTCGAGTAGGTTGACGATCACGCCGTCAGCGCTGCCCTCCGCATCGCTGGGCAGGGCCTCGGCAAAGGCGCGCGACAACAGGATCGGCGCGCGCAAATTAACCGCCATTATGGCATCGAAATTGGCGGCACTTGCCGTGGCGATATCGTCGGCGGCAAACATCGAAGCGTTGTTAACCAGGCAGCTCAACCCGCCCGCCGCCTCTGACGCCGCCGCAATCAGCCGGGTCGCGGCCGCCGGGTCAGACAAGTCGGCGGCGATGGCTGTTGCCCGTCCGCCCTGGGTTTCGATGGCCGCGACGGTTTGCGCGGCGGCCTCGCCCGAACGGTGGTAATGGACGATGACATGCCACCCGTCCTCGGCCAGGCCCAACGCGATCGCCCGGCCGATCCGCCGCGCCGCGCCGGTCACCAGCGCTCCAGGAGCTGTATTCATTCCTGTCATGGTGCCTGCTTCATCATTTCGGTTGCCGCCAATAACGCCGCGCGGATGCCCGGCTCGAGCGCCGAATGGCCCGCATCGGCGATGACTTCGAAGCGCGCCTCAGGCCATGCCGCGGCCAGCCGGTCGGCGGTGGCCGGCGGACATACCATATCGTAGCGGCCCTGCACGATAACACCGGGCACATGACGGATGGTGTCGATGTTGGCGAGCAAGGCGCCGTCCTCCAGGAACGCGTTATTGGCCAGATAGTGGGCCTCCAGCCGCGCCAGCGCCACCGCCTCTGCGCCATCGCCCATCGCCGCAACCGCGTCGCCGTTGGGCCGTAACGTAGAGCAGGTAGCCTCATACGCCGCCCAGGCCCGCGCCGCCGCAACAGCCACATCGGGGTCGTCGCTTTCCAGACGGCGCCGGTAGGCGGTCAACAAATCGCCGCATTCAGCCTCGGGTACGCCGGCGGCAAAATTGCGCCAGGCCTCGGGAAAGAACCGGCCCATACCGTGCAGAAACCAGTCGACTTCTTCGTCGCCGCACAGAAAGATGCCGCGCAGGATGAGCCCGCGGCACCGGCCGGCATGGGCTTGCCCATATGCCAACCCCAGCGTGCTGCCCCACGATCCGCCGAAGACCAGCCATTGGTCGATGGCAAGGGTTTCGCGCAAACATTCGATGTCGGCGATTAAATGCGCGGTCGTATTGGCCTGGATCGAGGCGTTGGGGGTCGATTTTCCCGCGCCGCGCTGATCGAAGAGGATAATTCTATAATGGTTGGGATCGAAAAAGCGCCGATGGGTCGCCGTCGTGCCCGCCCCCGGGCCACCATGCAGGAATAGCACCGGCGCGCCGTCGGGATTACCCGATTGCTCCCAATACATCACATGACCATCGCCGAGCGGCAAAATACCGGTTTCGTAGGGGGTAATTTCTGGAAATAAATCTCTGCGCACTAACGCTTCCTCTCATCAGGTGCGCAAGAGTGCCGCGACCCGTTACGATGTCAACCGGTGGCCATAATCAAAGAGCACAATCGGACGCCAAGATAATGGCTTTTAAGCGATATACTGCGCCTATGAAACCGCTGCGCGCCCTATTCCCAGCGCTATTTATGCTGCTGGTGCTGGCCGCCGCCGCTCCCGCAAGCGGCGACGATGGCCTGTCGCACGGCTTTGCCGAACTTAGCGCCGGCGATAGCGCGGTCGTGCGCGACGTGGTCGATGGCGACACGGTCATACTCGACGATGGCCGCCGAGTCCGTCTGGTGGGTATCCAGGCGCCGAAACTACCCCTGGGCCGGCCGAATTTCGAAAAATGGCCGCTCGCCGACGAGGCGAAAGATGCCCTCGCCGAATTGGTCCTGGGACGCCGGGTCACGCTGGGCTATGGCGGACAGCGCCAGGACCGCTACGGCCGCGAACTGGCCCACCTGTTCACCGATGACGGCTTATGGGTGCAGGGAAGCTTGCTCGAACTGGGATTCGCCCGGGTCTACAGTTTTGCCGATAACCGTAGCCTGGCCGACCGCATGCTCGAGGCAGAGGGTGCGGCGCGCAACAATTCCCAGGGGATATGGCAGCACCCTTATTATGCAATTCTCGATACCATCGCCGCGCCCGATCATACCGGCCGGTTCTCGCTGGTCGAAGGTCGGGTGTTGAAAACTGCGATTGTCCGCGGCCGGGCCTATCTGAATTTTGATGAGGATTATCGCACCGACTTCACTATCTCTATATCAAGCAAGAATTTGAAATCCTTCAAGGAGAGCGGAATTAGCCCGCAAGACTATGCCGGCCGTCGCGTTCGGGTGCGCGGCTGGTTAAGATGGAGCTACGGCCCGATGATCGAAGTGACACACCCCGAACAGATCGAAGTGCTCAAGCCATGACGTTAGCATTGCCATCCCGAGGACAAATGATGAGATACCGAAACCGCGCTACCCGCTTGGGTCTTATGGGCCTGGCGTTGTTGCTGGCGGGGTGCTCGGTAAACCCAGCGACCGGCGAGCGGAATTTCACCGCCTTTATGTCGCCTGAGGACGAATTGCGGGTCGGCCGCGAACAACATCCCAAAATCCTGCAGGAATTCGGCGGCGCCTACGACCACGCCAGGGCAACCGCCTACGTTAATGCGGTGGGTCAAAAGCTTGCCCGCCGCTCAGACCTGCCGGATCTCAAATACACCTTCACGGTACTCGACAGCGACGTGATCAACGCGTTCGCCCTACCCGGCGGCTTTGTCTATATCAGCCGCGGCTTGCTGGCGCTGGCCAATACGGAAGCCGAAATTGCCGGCGTGCTGGCACACGAGATCGGCCATGTGACCGCGCGCCACAGTGCCCAACGCTACAGCTCATCGGTCGTCGCCGGCCTCGGCACGGCGTTGCTCGGTGTCGTTGTCGGCGGCGGCGCGGCGCAATTGGGTCAGCAGGGCGCGGCGGTTTATCTGCAAGGCTATTCGCGCGATCAGGAATTCGAAGCCGACAAGCTGGGCGTGCGCTACCTGGCGCGCACCGGCTACGAGACCCGGTCGATGGCGTCGTTCCTGGCATCGCTTCAGGCCTATAGCGCGCTTGAGGCGAAAACCAGCGGGTTGGGAGACCCGGCCTCGCGCTACAATATTATGTCGACCCACCCGCGCACCGGCGACCGTGTCGCCGCCGCCACCAAAGCGGCCCAAACAACGGCCGTCGCCAACCCGCGGATTGGCAATATCGACCATCTCAACGCCATCGAGGGCATCGTGTTTGGCGATTCCGACGGCCAGGGCTTCGTCAGAGGCCGGGTCTTCGCGCATAAGATCCTTGGATTTCAGTTCGAGGTGCCCGACGGCTTTCATTTGGCCAACGGA
>JBLHHE010000335.1:0-3581 GCA_047616465.1 Alphaproteobacteria bacterium | reverse complement strand
GATGCCGTCGTCTCCCGAGACGACCGCATCCAAGGCGGCGCTGCTCGGCAGGGATGTCAAAACGATGTCGGCGCGGGCCGCGACTTCGCCCGGCGATCGGGCGATGGTGCCGCCCTTGCTCGCCAGTTCGTCGCAACGCTCGGGGGCGATGTCGAAACCGGTTACTTCATAGCCGGCTTTGCGAAAATTACCTGAAATCGCCGAACCCATGATGCCCAGGCCGACAATGCCGATGTGTTTACTCATGTTGTAATCCTCTCCCATTTCCTGATTTGCGCGCTTATAGCATACCGGTCGCACGAGAAAGCGCGGGCGACACTTTTATGGTATGCCGTCCCGTCACCTTAATCGGACCCCTCGATGAACTATCTGCGGTTTTTGCGCGACAACTGGCGCTTCGTTGGCTTTGGCTTCATCATGTCGCTGTCATCCAGCTTCGGACAGACCTTCTATATAGCGTTGTCGGGCGCCGATATTCGCGCCGAGTTCGGCCTGACCCATGGCGGTTTCGGGTCATGGTTCGCTGTCGCGACGATCGCCAGCGCCGCCACCTTGGTCTGGCTGGGGCGGGTTATCGACCGGGTTGATCTGCGCTGGTACACGCTGGCGGCCTGCGGTGGCATGATCACGGCCATGCTGGTAATCGCGTCGGCGCCTTCGATCGCCATTCTGGCCGTCGGCTTGTATCTCGCCCGGCTGACCGGCCAGGGTCTGATGGTGCATATTTCCACCACCAGCATGGGGCGCTATTTCGAAGCCGACCGGGGCAAGGCCGTCAGCATAGCGGCGATGGGTCAATCGTGGGGCGAGGCGATTCTGCCGGCGGTGGTCGTTATATTTATCGTTCAACTGGGGTGGCGCGGCACCTGGTTTGCCGCCACCGCAGGGGTCGCCGTTGCGCTGACCGTGCTGGTACCCTGGCTGATGCGCGGCTATGGCGAGCGTCACCGCGCCTATATCGAGCGCACCAGCCAGCGATCCGCTCAATCACAAGGCTCCGGGGCGCATTGGACGCGCGGCGAGGTTCTGCACGACCCCCGCTTCTATGTAGTGGCGGCGGCGGTCCTGTCGTTTTCGTTCATCGGCACCGGGTTGTTCTTTCATCAAGTCCACATCGCCGATGTTAAAGGCTGGCCGCTGGAGCTTTTGGCCAGCGCCTTCGTATTATTTGCCGTGCTCAAAGTGGTGACGTCGCTTGCCGTCGGAACCTTGATCGACAGGTTCGGCAGTGTGCCCCTGTTGCCGGTGATGCTGGCGCCGCTGGGGGCGACGCTGATCGCCATCGCCAGTTCCGACGCCGCCATCGTGCCGTTCGTCTATTTAGGCTTGCTGGGGGTCAGTGTTGGTATCCTCATGCCGGTGATGGGCTCGTTGTGGCCCGAGCTCTACGGCGTCGTACATCTGGGATCCATCCGCGCCATGGTCGCTGCGCTGATCGCTTTGACCTCGGCCACGTCGCCGGCGGTCTTCGGGTTGTTGTTGGATGCCGGCGTGTCGATCGAGACCATATCCCTATTCTGCCTGGTCTATGTCGCCGCGAGCGCCGCATTGGTGATGTGGACGTTCCGAGGCTACTCACGCAGCGCCGCTCGCTGACCTTAAAGGCTGGGCGTTTCGCCGCTGTAGTACCACGTTAACCATTCCTCAAGCTCGCGGTACCAGGATAGGTCAGGGAATTTTTAGCTGCCAATAAGGCACCGGGCGTACCCAGAGGCTCTTTATGTCGTTCAATACTTTCGTTGCCGCGCTGGTCGGATTTGGGCTGTTTATTGCCGCCATCGCGCTCAGTACCGATAACTTCATGGTGTTCCTCAGCGGCGCCGGCTTCATTTTGGTGCTCGGCGGCACGTTGGCGTCAACTTTCATCAGTTACGAATTTCGCTATGTGCTGAAAGCTTTAGGGGCGATCGGCAGCACCTTCGCCATCGATCGGATGGGCCGTACGCGCCTCAATGCCGAAGTCGGCCGGGTTATCCGCTGGGCCTATCTGGTTAAGGCCGAGGGCATTGTCAGCCTGGATGCGGAAGTAAAGAAGAAGCCCGGTTGGGATGGTGGGTTTCTCAGATTTGGGGTCGAGCTCATTACCACCGGATACAACGGTGAAGAAGTTAAAACGATTTTGGCCAACGTCATCGAGTCGACGTTCGACCGCAACATGGTCAGCGCCGCGATTTTGCGCAACATGGCGGTTGCCGCGCCGGCGTTCGGCATGATCGGAACCTTGATCGGGCTCATCATCATGCTCGACAAGATGGGCGGCGATCCTGGCGCGCTTGGCCTCGGTCTCGCCGTCGCCCTGGTCACCACCCTCTACGGCATCATGCTGGCGCGATTGGTCTTTAGCCCCGGCGGCGAGTAAAATTCAGCAGCGCGAGGAAATTTTCCGGTTTCGCAACTACATGATCGTCGAAGGTATGGCGATGGTGGCCGACGAGGAGAGCCCGCGCAAAATCCAAGATCGTATGAATAGCTATTTGGATCCGACGATCCGCTACGACATCGACCGGCAACTGAAACGTAAGCCGGACGGTGATAAGGCAGACAATAAGAAGGCTGCTGGGAAACCGAAAGCCAAAGCCAACGACCAGACCAAGCCTAAGCCGGCTAAAAAACTGGCCCCGGCGAACGCCTAGGCGGCGGCGCAGGCCACGATATGAAAACCTTCTATAAACGGCGTGAGATCGAGGAAGAAGACGGGCACGAGTGGCTGGTCACCTTCGCCGACGCAATGACCTTGCTGCTGGCGTTCTTCGTCATGCTGGTCAGTTCCTCGAAAATCGATTTGGTGACGTTCGAGCAGGTGCAGGCGGGGATCGCGCGCGATCTGGGTCAACGCACGGTGGCCCGTCCGGCGGCGCAGTTGCGGGCGCAGCTTGAGGCGATGGTCGATTCGATGGGAGTCGCCGACGCGGTGCGGGTCGATACGTTCGACCGCGGCATTATGCTGGAACTGGCGGCGAGCACATTTTTCCGTAGCGGATCGGCAGAGATACGCCCAGAGTCGCGAACCATACTGGTGACCACCTCTGAAGCCCTGGTGGCGCCGCGCTACAGCACGTTCAAGATTGCGGTCGAAGGCCACACCGACGACACGCCGCCGTTGATCGCGCGGTACGCCACCAATTGGGAGCTGTCGGGCGCACGGGCGGCCAACATTGTGCGCCTATTTGCGCAAGGTGATATTCCGGCCCGGCGCATGCGCGCCGTGGCGTTCGCCGATTCCATGCCCAAGCTGCCCAACAGGGACGGCGCCGGTCAGGCGCTCTCGGAAAACCAATCGAAAAACCGCCGCATCGTTATCCGAATTCACCGGTAAATTCTTCGCCACCGATACCATTACCACTTTGGAGTCACCCAGCTGAGGTGACCGGCGATGTTTTTGTCGATTCTCGAATGCGCCATCAGTTCGTGATGCGCCGAAGGCCAGCCTTGGCGTAGGCTATTGGTTTGATCCAATCTCAAGAGCCTGAGTGCCATTCTGTTCGCCGCTCTGGGGGATCTCAGAAAATAGAAATGTCTTTGGCACGGCTACCCACGCCGATATGCTTTGTTTATATGATTTTGGGGGTAAGAGACGCATT
>JBLHHE010000334.1:0-3588 GCA_047616465.1 Alphaproteobacteria bacterium | reverse complement strand
TCGTTCGACACCAAAGACGCCGATGTGGACGCGTTTCTCGATGCTGCGAACCGTCACACTGGCGCGGCGGGATAAGCCGGTTAGCCGTCCGCCAACAGTGTCGTCGCCCTGTTACGGGTCACCATATTGGCGATCCAGGCGCCGGCAATCAGGGCGGCCACGAAAATAACCACCCGGTTGTCGCCATAGGCCAGGGCGGCGATCGACGGGCCGACGCAGAAGCCGGCGAGGCCCCAGCCGACGCCGTAGACGGCGGAGCCACCGAGCAGGCGGGCGTCGATGTCGGCCTTGGTGGGCAGGCTGAAACTTTCGGCATACAGCGGATTGGGGCGTTTCAGGACGAAGCGGAACGCCACCGCGGTCACCGCCACGGCGCCGCCCATGACGAAGGCGAGGCTCGGGTCCCAGGCGCCGAACACGTCGAAGAAGTCGAGCACCTTGTCTGGATTGGTCATCTGCGAGATGCCGAGACCGATGCCGAAGATGATCCCGCAGGCAAGCGCGGCGATATTGCGCATCATGACCCTAACCTCCGATCGCGTGGCGGACGACGAAGACGGTGACGAAAGTCGCCGCCATGAATACCAGCGTCGCCGCCAGTGAGCGCGCCGACAACCGGCCCAGCCCGCAGACGCCGTGGCCGCTGGTGCAGCCGCCGCCCAGGCGTGCGCCGAAGCCGGTAATCAGGCCGCCGGCGATCAGCATGGGTATGGTCGCGTCGATCACCAAGGGGGCGCGGCCCGACAGGGTGGCGTAAGCGAATGCGCCGATCACCAGGCCGGCGAGGAACAGCAGCCGCCATGCGCTATCACCCTTCGCGGCTGGTAGTAACCCGCCGAGGATGCCGGAAATACCGGCGATACGCCCGTTCAGCGCCAACAGCAGCGTCGAGGCAATGCCGATCAACGCGCCGCCGATCAAAGCGGAAAGGGGGGTGAAATTTTCCATGGTTCTGTTTCCTTGTCTCAGGGGCGTGGAGCGGCGACTAGCAAACTGCATGGCCTCATAATATTAGGTTATTGTAATATAAAATTCAACGGGGCGGACATAGACAGCTCCCTGTCCGTTCGCCGCGCCCCTTGAATTGCATGGGCGGTTTCGATATGGGACTGTCATCACCGCTAGCGTCCCCTTCGTCTAGTGGCCTAGGACAACGGCCTCTCACGCCGTAAACACGGGTTCGAGTCCCGTAGGGGACGCCAATTTTCGGGCGCGCGTAACACTGCGGCCGACAGCGAGGGCCCCGATTATGTCCTTCAGCGTGCATGCCATTACCCCGACATTCGCCGCCGAAATCGGCGATCTCGATCTGCGCCAGCCGCTCGGCGAGGCCGAGTTCGCGGCGCTTGAGGATGTTTTCAACACCTATTCGGTGCTGGTGTTCCCCGGTCAGGCGTTGAACGAGGAAGCCCAATTGGCGTTCAGCGAGGGCTTTGGCCCGCTGGAGACGACCATCCAGAAATTCCGCAAGGGCGTGAAGTTGCGGGTCGGGCCGAAATTTGCCGATGTTTCGAACATCGGGGTGAACAATGAAGTGCTGCCCGAAGATAGCGAGCGGCGCCTGTTCAATTCGGGCAACCGGCTGTGGCACACCGACAGCTCGTTCCGGCTGGTGCCGTCTAAATGCTCGCTGCTCCATGCCAGCTCGATTCCGCCGATCGGCGGGCAGACCGAGTTCGCCGATCTGCGCGCCGCGTATGACGCCCTGCCCGAAGCCACTCAGGCGCGCCTCGAAGGATTGGTGGCCGAACATTCGATCCGGGTATCCCGGGCCAAGATCGGCTATGACCAGTTCACGCACGACGAAATCGCCGGCATGCCCTCGGCGCCCCAAGTGGTGGTGCGCAGCCATGCCGGCTCGGGGCGCCGCACCCTCTATCTGGCATCCCACGCCGGCCGCATTTTCGGCATGGACGATGGCGAGGGCAAAGCGCTGTTGGCCGAGTTGATCGAGCACGCCACCCAGCGCCAGTTCGTCTACAGCCACCGTTGGCGGGCCGATGATCTGGTGATGTGGGATAACCGCTGCACCATGCACCGCGGCCTGCCGTTCGACGATCTGCGCTACAAGCGCGACATGCGCCGCACCACCGTGCGCGACGTGGCGCCGACCTGCGAGCAGGAAGGCATTTCGCTGGAGACGTTCGCCGCGGAGTAGGCGCGGCGCAAACAGATTCTATCGGTTCGGACAATGCGCTAGACTCCGCCGCGACGCCCCTTCGCCCATTTCACCGCGAGCTCCCATGGAAACCACCCTGTTCGATTTGGCCGCCATCTTGCTCACCCTGGCGGCGGGCTTCGGCTACATAAATCACCGCTGGCTCAAGCTGCCCCACACCATCGGCCTGGTGGTGATCGCGCTGCTGGCGTCGGTCGGGGTGCTGGCGCTCGATCTGGTGGCGCCGTCCCTGGGTTTCCAGACGGCGGTGCGCGGCGCCGTCGAGAGCGTCGACTTCCCCGAGGTGCTGATGAAGGGCATGTTGAGCTTTCTGCTGTTCGCCGGCGCCCTGCATGTGGATTTAGAGCAGATGGCCCAGCGCAAATGGGCCATCGGTGTGATGGCGACCGTCGGCGTGCTGGTCTCCACCTTCGTGGTTGGCTACGCCACCTTCCTGGTCGCCGGCTGGCTGGGGTTCACGATCCCGCTGACCTATTGTCTGGTGTTCGGCGCGTTGATCTCGCCGACCGATCCGATCGCCGTCCTCGGCATTCTGAAAACCATCGAGGTGCCGGAGGCCCTGGAAGCCAAGATCGCTGGCGAGAGCCTGTTTAATGACGGCGTCGGCATCGTCGTGTTCACGATTTTGGTGGCCATCGCCGTCGGCACGGACGCCGGTCATCCGGTCACTGCTGCTGGGATTGCCGAGCTGTTCGCGGTCGAGGCCGTCGGCGGCGCCGTTTTTGGTCTGGTTGCAGGTTTCCTTGCTTACCGCGCTATCGGGTCTATCGACGAGCATAATCTGGAAGTGCTGATCACCCTGGCCCTGGTCACTCTGACCTATTCGGTCGCCCTGGCGATCCATGTCTCCGGCCCCATCGCCGTGGTCGTCGCCGGCATATTGATCGGCAATCACGGCAAGAAATTCGCCATGAGCGAGACCACCCGCGACCATCTGTTCAAATTCTGGTCCCTGACCGACGAGGTTTTAAACTCGATCCTGTTCCTGATAATCGGTTTCGAGGTGCTGGCCCTGACGTTTACCGGATCGATCGGCCTGGCTATGGCGGCCGCCGTGCCGATTGTGCTGGTAGCGCGGTTCATCGCCGTGGCGGTGCCGATCACCGGGCTCTCCACCATGCGCGAGTTCACCAAGGGCGCGATACCGGTACTCACCTGGGGCGGTTTGCGCGGTGGCATATCGGTGGCGTTGGCGCTGTCGCTGCCGGCGTTTCCCGACAAGAACCTGGTCTTGGCCATGACCTACGGCGTGGTTATCTTTTCCATCGTCGTTCAGGGCCTGACCGTGGGGCGTGTGGTCCGCGCCGTTGTGCAATAGAGTATCGAAGCGTACAGGGACTTATTCCCATGAAGATCACCAAAATCGCGCCGGCCGTCGCGTTGTTAGTGAGCCTCGTCATCGGTACCGA
>JBLHHE010000333.1:0-3601 GCA_047616465.1 Alphaproteobacteria bacterium | reverse complement strand
CGCCGATAGTGCTGTCGGCCAAAATCTCCTCGAGGCTTTCGGCGCTGGCGCAGCCATACTTGTCGGCAAAGGCCTGACGCTTGTCGGGCGAGCGGGTGAAACACGTTGCGATCTCGATACGGTCGCCGGTGCGTTGTACCGCGTCGGCGAGTACGTCCGACCACCAGCCGATGCCGAGGGAGGCGACCCGAAAGGGTGTTGCACTCATGTAGGTGTCTCCTTGTTCAAGTGGGTAGCCGCTCGTTTATTACGCTGCGCCGCGCGCAGGGACCAGATGATCGACACGAGGGAAAGGAAAAGAAAGCCAAGGCTAATTGGCGAGGTGAAGAAGATCGATATATCGCCCTGAGACGCAGTCAATGCGACCCGCAGATTTTCTTCCAGTTGGCCACCCAGAACGAGCGCCAGCAAGAGCGGGACTACGGGCATATCGAGCCAGCGCATGGCGAGGCCGATCAGGCCAAAAAACAACATCACATAAACATCGAAGAAATTGTTGCGCAGCGCGAAACTACCGATCACGCAGAGCACGGCCACGGTCGGCATCAGCAGAGCCCGCGGCGTGGCCAGCACCTTAACCAACAACCGAAGCGCCGCGAGGGCAATGATGAAGTTGAATATGTTGGCCCAGAAGAACGAGAAGATGAGCCCGTAGGCGAAGTCGCCACGCTCGAGAAACATCAAGGGGCCCGGCGCGAGGCCATGGACGACCAGAGCGCCTATCAGAATCGCGGTCACGGGATCGCCGGGAATTCCCAATGTCATCATCGGAATAAGGGCGCCTCCGGTCACAGCGTTGTTGGCGGATTCCGGCGCCGCCACACCTTGGACGATGCCGCTGCCAAACGTCTCCGGCTGCTTCGACACCTTGCGCGTATAGTCATAGCTGATGAACGCCGCGATGGGCCCGCCGGCGCCGGGTAAGATGCCCAGGAAGGCGCCGGTCAGCGAGCCGATCGCAACCGGCAGACGGATTTTCTTGATATCCGAGAGGCGCGGCAATACGGAGGTCAACTTCGTCTGGACACGGCGGACATTCCCTGTCCCATCGGTCAGGTTGCTGATCAACTGAGGAATCGCGAACAAGCCGATCATGGCGGTTAGAAAATGCACGCCGGCCATCAGATTGACCTGCCCGAAGGTGAACCGCTGGGATCCCATCACCGGGTCCTGACCGATGGTGACGATGGCGAGGCCGATGGCGGCAGACAGCAATCCCTTGATCAGAGATTTGGTGGCGAAACTGCAGATAATCGTGAGGCCGAAGAACAGCACCGCGAACATGTCTTCGGTGCGGAACTGCAGGGCGACATTGGCTAGCAGGGGGGCGATCAGGAAGAGGAATAGAAAACTGACCATGCCACCGATAAAACTGGCGGTAATGGCGATGCCCAGCGCCCGGCCGGCCTCGCCCCGTTCGGCCATGGGATAGCCGTCGATTGCCGTCGCTGAAGCCGACGGGGTGCCGGGGATGTTGAGGAGAATGGCCGAGAAGCTGCCGCCGGTCATGCCGCCGACATAAAGTCCCAGCAGAAGGGCGATCGAGATGTCGGCCGGTAGAACGAAGGTGACCGGCAGCAGGACAATGATACCCGTGCTGATGGTCATGCCGGGAATCATACCGACGACCAGTCCGATGATCACGCCGATGCAGGTCGAGGCCAGGACGACCAGGCCGGAGGCCAGGGTCAGGCCGATGAGAACGTCCGGGCTCATGGGAAAATTACGGCGGTTAGCTCGGGCAGGACACCACGCGGCAGAAATATGCCGAAACCGTGGCGGAACAACACATAGAGCGTCACGGTCATGCCGATGGAGCCCATGACAACCCAGAGCCAGCGCTTTTCGCCGAACAAAACCATCAGCACGGCGAAGAACGGGATCGTCGCCAACAGGAAGCCGAGCCCCGGTAAAACGACCAAGTAGGCGACAAAGGCCCCGAGCGCCCAATTCGCTCGCCAACGTTCGCCGGCGTTATCAGGGACGGCGGGGTGTGTCCCGTCTACTGCGCCTTTTGCCGTTAAGCCCTGAACCAGCAGCCCCAGAGACAGGGCCAACAGGATGATCGTATTGATGTAGGGGAAGAACGGCGGGCCGGGGGTGTCGGGCAGGGAGCGAACCGGCAGCTGGGTTGTTAACGCGCCATACCCCAGAGCGAAGACGAGCAGCACCACTGCGGCGATAATGTTCCTCCGTCGCATACCGTGTTCGTTCAAAATGCTGACTTTCGGCTCAAGCGGATGACTGCGTCCCGAGATAGGAAGAGGACCGTCCCGCGTTGGGACGGCCCCTCATCGCTCTACCTATTGGGTCTTCAACAGACCGGCGCTGGCGAATATCGCCTTCACCTTGGCGTTTTCCTCGGCCAGCAACGCGCTGAATTCTTTGTGACCAAGAGGCGCGACCTTGAATCCCTTATTCTTCGCCAATTCGAGGAAAGCCGGCGAATTGGCCGCCTTCGCCATGGCGTCGGCAAGAATCGTCTTGATCTCGTCAGGCGTATTCGGCGGTACCGAGAGGCCGCGGAACAGATCGAGGGAGGCATTGAAGCCAAGCTCTTTTGCCGTCGGCACATCGGGGAACACGTCGTTACGCGCATCGCTCGGCATCGCCAGGATGCGCAGCTTGCCGGCGTTGGTCAGATTAACCGCACCGGTCAGCGGGGCGATCATGGCATCGGCTTCGCCGTTTAGCACTGATGTATTGCGACCCTTGATGCCTTTGGGCAGGTGGATGACCTGACAGCCCGCGGCATCCATCAACGCGATCGCCGCGGCGTGGGTCGCGCTGCCGGTACCGGAATTGGCGACCTTCAGGGAGCCGGGAGCTGCTTTGCAGTCGGCCACGAATTCTCCCAGGGTTTTCCATTTGGCGTCGGCCTTAACCACGAAGGGTTGCGGCTGGAATTCGACCCGTCCCACATGATCCATGGCATCATAACCAAAATCGGTGTTGCCCAAATTGGTTGTGGTCAAGACCGATGTGGAATTCCACGCCACCGTATAGCCGTCCGGTTTGGCATTCTTGGTGTGGGTATAGGCAATGGCGCCGCCGCCGCCCGGGCGGTTGACCGGCGTCACGGCGACACCCAGCACTTTAGCCATTTCCGTGGCCAGCAGGCGCCCTTCGATATCGGCGCCGCCGCCGGCGCCGAAGGGGATGACGAATTCGATCGGCTTATCGGGAAAAGCCATCGCCGGCGTGGCTGCCGCGGCGATGCCGAGCGCCAGGGCGCCGGCAAATGTGTGACGAAAAATACTCATAATTTCCTCCCTAAATGATGGTCCGTTCGGACCTTTTATAGTGATGCGCCCACCGCTGCGACGGCAGCCGTGGCGATGTCCTGGTCCTGTTGCCAATCGCCGCCGCTGACGCCGATACCACCCAGGCACTCGCCCCCGACGATGATCGGAAAGCCGCCTTCCATCGCGGTCCAGCGCTCGGTGCCGGCCGCCATGGACAGGCCAATAGCGTGCAACGTGTCCAATTCCTGACCTTGCGCGCCCTTGGTTGTAGTGGGGCGCTTATTCGAGGCGGCGGTGACCGCTTTTGTGGTGGATGAATGCACGGTATGAAACCGTCCCCCATCCATGCGTTCGAG